>JBBKXR010000182.1:0-8747 GCA_037969585.1 Verrucomicrobiales bacterium | reverse complement strand
GGCCACTCGCTGACGCTCGCAGCTACATCGGTTCAGCCCAGCATCAAGTCGACGACGAACCAGGTGATCATGGCGAGGGCGACGACGACTTTAGCGACGAGACCGCCGACGCTGCCGAGGAAGGTTCCCCAGGTCGACTTGCCGGCCGGTTTGATTTTCTTTTTGGCGAATGCCATCTCAAAAGCGAAGGCACCGATCAGCGGACCGACGATCAGGCCGGGGAAAGGAAAGAAAATGCCGACCACTCCACCGGTCAGCGCGCCAACGATTCCCCATCGGCTGGCTCCATAATATTTTGCGCCAACCGCGCCGCCCAGCCAATCGACGACCAGTGACAGGATGAGCAACAATCCGATGGCGACCAGGCCCATCCACGAGATCGCGCTGTCTTCGTAGCCGAAGAAAACGTAATGTGCCAGGCAGCCGAGAAAGATGAAAACCGTTCCAGGCACGATCGGCAAAAAGGTGCCAATGAATCCACCGATGATGAACAACCATACACAGCTGACTTTCAGCGTGTAGATCGTGCCATCGCCGAGCGCTGTCTTCAGTGCCTCCATACCACTTTCTCTGCCAGGTTGCCGCGCTGACCCTCAGGCCATTCGTCTTCGTCCGTCGGCCAGCCAAGGTAAAACAGACCGAGACAACGATCGCGCTTGGGATCGAGCTCGAGAAATTTTAACATCTCCGGCGTTTCGCACACCGGCGGCGAAGACCAGAAGCCGGCCAAGCCGATCGCCGATGCGGTCAGGTGCATGTTCTGCACCGCGCAGGCCACCGCGGCGAGTTCGTCGGTCTCGGAAATCTTTTCGCTGTCCTGACGTTTCATGCCGATCGAAATGATCACCGGCGCCGACATCGGGTTGCGCGCCAGCTTGTCGTATTTGTCAGCTCGAAAGCCATCGCCGGGGGTGTTGTCGAGGTAGATTTCCTGCATCGCGTCGCCGAGCGTTTCGCGGGCGTCTTCGGTAAAAATCGTAAACCGCCACGGCTCGGTTTTGCCGTGCGTCGGCGCCCAGTTGGCGTTCTCCAGGATCGAGGCGAGATGCAGTTTCTCGATCGGCTTGTCGCTCATCTTATCGGGTTTGATGGTACGGCGGCGACGGATCAAGCCGTTGGCCGCAGCGAGGCGCAGCGACAGGGAATCGGTAGGGATGTTGGGATCTTCGGGCATGGCGACGAGTGAGCGCCTATAGTCAATCAGGCTGGCACCGAAAGCAAGGTGGGACGGGTGCGCCCTGCGCACACGTCGCAAGCCATCCGGCTAAGGCTCGGGTTTTTCTTCGCCTGCCTCTGCATCGAGATCAGTCGGCGGGTCGTAGACGATTTGCTGATGCTGGATTTGAGAAAATCCAAGGCCCGACTCGGCCGTATCGTGATCAAAGATAAAACCGACGTAGTGCACCGGCGCGATGGCTTCGACAGTGCCGACCACCTCCTGACCGTACCGCAGTTTGAGAATATCACCGGGTTTCACGTCGACGTCGACCGCCCGATACTGCCGCAGCGTAACAAACTTCGAACCAACCTTAACCGACAGGTCGACAATTTTCGACAGCGACACCAGTGACAGCTTCGGTTCTTTGTGTTCGTGCTGACGAGTCAGGGCAGTGTGACGCAGATGATATTCATCCTTCTCACCCTCCTCTTTGGCTTTCTTGAAATCGTTAAAAAATACCAAGGCGAAAGTCTTGCCAGCTTCGATGGTGATACTGCCACTGAGCTTCTTAGGATCACAACGCGAGTTGCGAACTTCGAAGGTATAATCGCCCGGCGTTAATCCCATCATTCCCGAAGTGGCACCGGCGGGAATCTCGGATTCGCCCCCCTCGACATCACCGAACTTGATGTAGGTCGGCTTATCGGTTGAGACGCCATTGACGATCTGAACGAAGCCGACATCCTTGATCGCATCACCCTCCTGCTGGGCACAAAGCTGGGAACTCGTAACTGCGAAAGCGGCGATAAAGAGGGCGCGAATTTTCATGATGAGTTCCGTGTTTTTATTACAAGTGATTCAAAGTTCGCGCACCGAAAGCACCTCGCAGTCGACTTTTTCTATCTCGCCCGCCGCGTTGCGGATCGGCCGCAAAAACACTTCGTAAACGCGCCGCGCCCGACTGACCACGACGTCACCACTACTGTCAGTGACTTCGCCGTAAGTGAAAATTCGGAAATGACGACTGCTCAAGGTAGTTGCATTGAAAACTCTCGCGAAAGTCTCTTCGGCTTCGGCATCGTTGTAATACTCCGGTAGCGCTTCCTCATCGTCGAGCAGGTAGCCGAGCACCCGGGCGAGATGCGACGGGCTGTAGAATGGCCGCGCCTTGAGAAGGCGCTGGGCGATTCGGCTGACGGCATCGCTGTCTAGACTCTTCTCCAAAGTCTTAACGTCATCCGGTTGAGTATAGGTCACATTTCCGGGTCCTATTTTTTTCGCCAGAATATCACTGCTGGTAAACGGGCCGCGGATCAGCGCTTCGATCTCCAGCGCGGTCGGTATGGCATTGAGATTTAAGTGCCCCAACACTCGGCGGAACTTCCCCTGCGCATGCAAATCGGGCGGGTAGATATCTCGGAAAGGTCGGGTCATCGCCTCAGCTTCGTCGGACGCCGATGGCGGCGGCTGGTGATCGCGCGGATCATACGCGGCATAGGCATCGGCGCTGTTATCGACATCGAACTCGCCACTGGCGGCGAATGAACCGAAGGGCAGATTCGTGCCCGGCTCGCCCACTTGAAATAGGTCGAGCAACTGCGAAGCGCGCACCCCGTCGCGGTCGAATAATGCAAACTCGCGGCGACCGATCCTCAAGGTGCTGCCACCACCGAACTGCGAATCGACTTCGCTTTGAAACGTCGGATCATCTTCGCCTGCCAAATCCCAAACGGCATTTTCTTTTAGAGGTTCACCGGCGACCATGCGTTCGTAACGCATCAGGCTAACGGGGTTCCTATAATATTTCGACGATTCCGAAATCGCCTCGCCTCGCCACATGTGCGGGTCGTGAATGTTTCCCAACTCACTGAGCGAATAAAGGCGACCAAGATTCGAAATTCGCCACGGAGCAAAGTTTACTTGGTCAGCGAAATTAGGCGCGGCAGGGACCGCGTCCGGCGTTACCGTCGAATCTTTCGCTGGAGCCGGCGGTGGGTCGCTCTCGTAACCTCGATCCGGCCAGTCGAGAAGGTGCTGCTGATCGCGGAACACGTCGGTGCGCGACGGAGCCTCCACTTTGTCGAAGCGGAAATTGCGGCCGCCGGGCGAAGCGTCGCGAGTGTAATACTCGTGGTCCTGAGTACCGGCGCTATAGTATGACATCCACGAGTCGCCGAAGTGACTACCCTTGGGCGTGCCCTTGCTGGTGCCGAGTCCGGGCGCGGTGGCGCGAATCATGTATTCGCCAGATTGAATCTGGGCGTCACCGTTGGATTCCATGTCGGACGGCTCGAGCGAGGAACCGAGTCGACCATCGACAAGAGGCAGAAAAAAGAAGCCGTGTTCAGGCGGAGAGGTTTTGTCGTCGGGATAAGCACGACCGGATTGATCGATCTTGTGACGCACCCCATCCGCATCTTCCCAGTAAAGCTCGTAATGCGCACGCGATTTGCCGCGCTTGGTGCCTGAACTACTCAAGTTGTAGACGCCGGGCGTAATCTGAAACGTTTGCGTGCCCTTGCGGTCGACCTCGAACTCCCACTCAACGTCAGGGAATTGAGTAATGACGAACTGATTGGGGATCATCAGCACACTAATCAAGTTATCTTCGTAGGCCTGTTCGCTGTCTTCAGAGATCGCCGGATTCTCCATTCCATCGAGACGATGAGTGTTGTTGAATCCCGGACCGTCGAATTGCAAGCGTTCGAGGATGCGAAATTTCAGCCGCAGATTATTGAGCTGCGCCGGTCGATTCGAAGGATTCCAAAACTCCACCCACGGCGTGGCCCTGAACTTCACTTTGAAATTCGTGCCATCGACCTCGTAGCCGACGTACTCGAACTTTACGAAGAACTCATTGATCACCGGATAGCTGTCAATGCCGCGGAAGACCTGCCCCGTGTTGCTGGTGTTCGCCGGAAGCGCAGGCTGAGAATCGTCGTCGGCGTAGTCGATCACGCTCGCCGCGAGCGTCGCCAGATAGTCCTCTTCGATAGGGAATCCACCACGCCTCTCGTCGTCAAAATCAGGCAGATTGCGCTCGATGATTTCAATGATGCCGCCGTCGCCGGAGGTATCACTGAGCCTCCGATCGGCGAGCAGTCGATTGATATTGTAGCGCGGTATTCCTTCGTCCTCGTAGCCGTGACCGAACGGAATCATCGCGCGTTCTCGATAGGGTTTGAGACCGACCACGAACCGATTCTCCGTCGCACCCGCCAGCGCGCTACTTCCAAAAACGGACTGCCTCGCCGCGCTAAGTTCCGCAACTTTGGCGAACGGATGATCGTCGATCAGACCAGGCGCACTGGGCCACGGATAAAGATGCATCTCACGTGGGCTAAGCCCCGGCGCGACTTGATCGTAGAGGCGCTGGCCACGAAAGCTCTTCGGAAACTGGTAGCCAAACCGCCCGCCGCCGCCAGTTATTTCAATTCGTGCACCGCCTCCAAAGCCGCTGAAGGCCCCGGCCAAGGAGCGTTTATCCGTGCGTGCATAGCCGAGCCGGATCTGGTCATAGCTTCGCGCCCCCTCCTCATCGTCGCTCTCGTAGTGATCCGTCCACAACCCTCCGACATCAAGATTCGGGTAAGCTTGCAGATCTTCGATCCAGTAGGCATACCGAACCCGAAACGGGTCATCACCATTGCTCGGTGGAACCTCGATCATGCCGACCGACACCTCCCGATTTTCTGCCACCCAGCGCGCATCGATAAGATGCGACAAACCAAAAGTCTCGATCGCATTCGTCATTTCGATCCCAGGGCGAAAGTTCACCACGGGCGGATTGATCGGCCCCTCTGCCAACGCTTGCGTCTCCATCTTCGACACTTGCGGCATCGCCAACTGTTGGCGTTCACCTCCCGAAAACAACGGCACGTGACGCAGCTGAATCGCCGATGGATGCGAGATAAAGGTGTAGCGCCACGGCATTTCATCGCCGTCCTCCGAGCGCACACCACTCAGCTTAGCTTTCGAGGATACCAAATAATGATCATCGCCGACCTGTGACAGAAGCAAATTCTTTGCATCGGCAAAGGCCGCATTCGCTGCCAGATCGGCGCGCAGGCTTTCGACCTCATAGCCCGACAACCGCGTTTCGTGGCGGATTAATGCCAGGTAGCTGATCACCACCACTGTAATGGCGCTGATGATGACCAGGACGATGACCAGCGCTACACCCGCGACCGAGCGCGAATCCCTGTCGACACAATCCTTCACGGCGCGGAATGGAGAAAAATTCGCGTCGTGTAGACCTGAAGGTTGCGCTCGACCACGCGGCGCACCACCGACCACGATCCTGGATCGGTCTGTGACCAGTCGATGATCCAATCGCCTCTCTCCTGCATCTGCGAAGCCGCCAATCGAGACGCGACACCGATCCTTACATCGATAAAACTCGGCGCCACCAGCACCGGCCATTGCTCGCCGGCCAGCCCGAGATGAGCACTCAGTTGCTGCGCGTCCATCAACCGCACCGCGCCGTCGTCACCGATGATTTTCCGATACGGCCGACACTCGAAAAGCACCACATTGTAAGCCAGCGCCTCGTCGGCAAACAGGTAGTCGTGCAGCGCGCTGTCGGGATCTCCCCAGGCTTGCCACGAAACCGACGGCGGCTGAAATTGCGACGGCGGCGAGGTCAACGATGCCGGCTCGGCGTCGACCGGCCAGGGCTGATCGTTTGACCTTTCCAAGCTCGCTGCTGCGCCACCACTGACGCGCGTAGCAAACAGAAACGGGATGCGCGAGTTTTCGAAAACCCCATTTCGGATCAGTGCCGCACTGCGCTTTCCGGACGCACGAGCCGAACCGATCGCCGACTCGTCATCGTCGTCGTTGAGCACGTTGCTCATCGCCCGCAAGAATCCCTGCGACTGCCCCTGCCCCAGCGATTCGCCACCGGGTCGAAAATGGCGGAACAGCTTCATGCTCGATTCGCGCTCCGAGGCCAGTGGGGAATTTTTCGTCCACGCAACATAGTAGCCGGTCAGGCAAGCGCTCGACAAGCCATCCCACGACGACGCATTTTCTAACACCGCAGCATCGCCCAAGCCGAGCCGAGCCTGATCGCGCTCGACATTCACCTGCGAGCTCAGCGGCGTTTGCGTTACGAAGGCCAGCGAATCAAACTCGGCAGCCGCGTTGACAAAAGTCCGCTCCTTGTTCCCATCACCGGTTTCCTCCGTCCGATTGATCTCGATCGGCATGATCAATCGATCTGCAAAAAATTCCCGCTCCACCTCAGTCGCAGACGCGCTCAACGGCGGCACGTTTGCTGGACGATCGATCACCGCCGCGTGCAAATCGCGCTCCAGCCACGACATCGCGGCACGCAATTCGCCCCGCATCGCGCTGCCTCCACTGCCCTGGCGCCACTGGTCCAACGACAGGTCGAGCGTCTGGGCGAGCATCAATAGCAGCACGCTGAGAATCGTCATCGATGCCAGCAGCTCGATCAACGACACACCGCGGCGACCCGCCATGCGCGGCAAATAGCCTTGCCCTTTCCGACTACCCAGCGGTCTTTGAAATTTCGTCGCCTTCATCCTTCGGAGAGATTCAGGAACGTTTCAAAAACCTCTTTCTGACGGTTGACTCGTCCGGCATCGGTCGGGTGCTCCACCGAGAGACTGACCCGAACCAATCCCCCGCCGCCTGGAGTGCCGGCTTCGCCGCTGTCCTCAGCCGTGATTTCCAATCGCAGAATCGTGCCCGGCAGCTCGCCGCCCGCCCCGACACCGCCCGACTGAATTCCAGATTTGTAAATCCCTTCATCGATCTCTTCGATCAGCCCGCCGTCGACACCGCCGATCAAATGAACCACCGAGTTCCGGCGCGCCGATCCCGCGGCAAGAATCACCACTTGGTTCAGGCTTTCACCCTGCTCCAAATCCCCGACAAACAGCGTTGGCTCAGGGCCACTCGCCGCCAATTCCTCAAACACCGCAGCGGCGATCAAGGCCGCTGACATGCGATCGGTCGACGTTAGCTGACTGCGCGTCGTTGTTCCCAGCAAAGCAATCAGCGGCAGCAATGCCGTCGCCACGATTCCGACTGCAATCACCGTTTCCACCAGCGAGAACCCACGCCGACAGATGGCGTAGGATGCGCGATGACGGGGTGATATTTTCATGACCAGCAAAGCAGGCGACGACGATCGGTCAGTCGGTGATGACTCGCGATTTGCCCGTGTAGTGATTGATTTTCAGACACTCCGCCTGCGCAATGTCAGTCCCCGGGCGATTGACCAACACCCGGCCTTCGTGTGCCGAAAAACGTCCTTCCGCGATCCCGATATGCAAAGCGTCGGCATCGGTCGCCGGTGGGATCTCAACCCGCCCGGCGGCGCTGAACATTAGAAACGGAAAACTCCGCGACACGCGTTCG
Source organism: Verrucomicrobiales bacterium (assembly GCA_037969585.1). Taxonomy (GTDB): domain Bacteria; phylum Verrucomicrobiota; class Verrucomicrobiia; order Verrucomicrobiales; family DEV007; genus JBBKXR01. The sequence continues at coordinate 1,198 of JBBKXR010000182.1, read as the reverse complement.
TCATTTTCCACAAACGAAAAAGGCCGCACGTAGATCGATCCCGACAAGTCGTGCACCGTGCGCAAGCGTCCCGGCGGCGCCACCTCGAAATCGTTACCTAACGCAAACACCATGCCCAGCGGCAGCGATTCCCATGGCGTGACTTGATCCAAGTCTCTGATCAGCAAATTCTCCCCTGGCAGCAGCCGGTCGTCCCGCGCCTTGAACAATGCGTAACGCCGAAAGGCCGAGGCGTCTTCCTTGCTGCTGGCATCCGAGAACGCCAGGTAGACATCGCGATCTTCTTTCTGTGCCAGCATCCGCGCCGAATCGACGAAACCTTTCAGCTCGCTCAACGCCGTCTTGCGGGTCGGCGCAAGACTGTTAAACGTCGGAACAGCGAGTGACATCAGTAGGATAATCACCACCGCGATTATCAACATTTCGAACAGGGTAAACGCCTCAGCACCTCGCCTGGAACTCTGGTGGCGAAATGGTTGCGGGAATCTCATGATCGGCAAAATGGATGCAAGCACTCGCGCCCACGTCTGCCCGAATTTCTACGCTGAACCTTGTCAGCGAGTGTCACCAATAGAGTGCGCCCACGTCAACACTCATCAGGACAGCACCTGGCCATCGATGTCCGGTGTGGAGCAGAGTAGTATCCTGCCTTCGGCGGATCGATTGAAGCTCCTCCACTGAGGCAGTTCACAAAACTGCCCCGCATTGCCCGTTCACGTCTTCGCCCCGATCCCACGCTTGATTTGCTGAAAGTCGCCTTCCTCACAGCAGCGCACAAAGCCCTCGGCATACGCCTTCAACTCATCCCAGCAATCGCGAATCTGCTCCGACTCATCATCGGTGATCTCATTGTCTACCGCGGCCTGCGAGATCACCGTCAGCAAACTCGCGAACTGCTGCACGATCGCGTGCGTCGCCGGAACCACTTCGTAGCCCTTATCACAACTGCTCTGCGGATTCTTCACAAAGTAGCCGCCCGCCTGCTGACAAAGCCATTCGATCAAATGCGTGTCCGTAGTCAGCTCGATCAGTTTGGCGACCCGATCGAGAGGATTGCGACTGCCCGAGCCGGTCTCTGTGGTTGCCTGTGCCCATTTATAGACCAGCGACAGCGACAAGCCCATTTCCGATGCCACCAGCTTAGGACTGGTTTTTTCGAAGGCTTCTTTGATGACCTCGTGCGATTCCATGACCCGCA
>JBBKXR010000181.1:0-11124 GCA_037969585.1 Verrucomicrobiales bacterium | reverse complement strand
GGAATGAAGGACCAGTGGCGTTCATATTTTGCGCCGCTCTCGATCCAGCGACGGAATAGTTCGGCTTGTTCAGGCTTGAGCGCCGGACTGGATTTTGGCGGCGGCATGACCTCGTCGGGATCGCTGGAGGTGATGCGGTGGAGAAGTTCGCTGGCGTTGAGGTCACCGGGAACAATGGCGTGGCTGCCGTCGAGATCGGCGGTGGCACCATCGAAGGTGTCGAGGCGCAGGTCGGCTTTGCGCTCGTGCTCATCCGGGCCGTGACATTTGAAGCAGTTTGATGACAGCAGCGGTTTGATGTCGCGATTGAAATCGATGTCGTCAGCGGCGTTGGCTGCGATCGGAAGGGCTAGCGCGAGGGCGATGGCGAAAAGGGGGCGCATGAGCTGGGAAATTTTTGAATATCGAATATCGAACAAGGAATTTCGACTATCGAAGTGGGGGCAACGGTGAGGGAGGGCTTCAGGCGAGGATGTCTTTGACGACGTGACCGTGGACGTCGGTCAGGCGGAAGCGACGCCCTTGAAAGCGGTAGGTGAGTTTTTCGTGATCGATACCGAGCTGGTGTAGAACCGTGGCCTGGAAGTCGTGTACGTGGACGGGGTTTTCGACGACGTTGAAGGCGTAATCGTCGGTTTTGCCATATTGAATGCCGGGCTTGATACCGCCGCCGGCCATCCACAGGGAGAAACAGCGTCCGTGATGGTCGCGTCCGTGTTTGAGTTTGTTGGAAATGTCGCCCTGGCCGAAGGGGGTGCGGCCAAATTCGCCGCCCCAGATGATCAAGGTGTCTTCGAGCAGGCCGCGCTGTTTAAGGTCGGCGACGAGCGCGGCGGATGGCTGGTCGGTGTCGCGACACTGGATCTCGAGCTGGGTCGGCAGGTTGTTGTGTTGATCCCAGCCGGCGTGCATGAGTTGGATGAAACGCACGCCGCGTTCGGCGAGTCGTCGAGCCATCAGACAGTTGCGGGCGAACGATCCTTTGCGCTGCACGTCGGGGCCGTACATGTCGAGGATGTGCTGCGGTTCGTTGTCGACGTCCGCCAGCTCGGGCACGCTGGTCTGCATGCGGTAGGCCATCTCATACTGCGAAATGCGTGTCTGGATTTCCGGATCGAGATGCTGCTGATATTTGATCTCGTTCATCTTGGCGAGATCGTCGAGCAGGCTGCGTCGCAGGGAGGCGTCGACGCCTTTCGGGTTCGACAGGTAAAGCACGGGGTCGCCCTGGCCACGAAAGCGCACGCCTTGATACTTGGATGGAATGAATCCGCTGCCCCAGTAGTAGTCGAAGAAAAGCTGACCGCAGGAGTTCTCGCGGTCACGCGATGTCATGACCACGAAGCTGGGCAAATTTTCGCTGCTCGAGCCGAGACCGTAGGATGCCCATGCGCCCATGCTTGGACGACCGGGGATTTGCGAGCCGGTCAGAAAAAACGTCGCTGCCGGGGCATGGTTGATCGCCTCGGTGTGCATCGAATTGATCACGCAGATATCATCGGCGATGGCGCCGGTGTGCTTCATGAACGGCGACATCATGCGACCGCACTTTCCGTAGCGTTCGAAACGCTTTATTGCCGGCAGCATCGGCAGCGTTTTCTGGTCCGCCGTCATCGTTGTCAGACGCTGACCCTGACGCACGGAATCGGGAAGCTGTTCGCCGTATTTGTCGTAGAGGCCGGGCTTCCAATCAAGTAGGTCGGTGTGCGACGGAGCACCGCCCTGCATCAGGTAGATGACGCGTTTGGCCTTGGGCGCGAAATTGGGAAAGCCACCGATTGCCGGCGGAATAGCACCTTGAGCGGGATTGGAAATATCGCGACCCAGCAGAGTGGCGAGGGCGGCAGTGCCCACGGCTGCGCCCGACCGGCCAAGGAATTGGCGGCGAGTGTCGAGTTGATGGTGTTCGAGGGCAGGATCCATCGACTAAACCGTAACGGATTCGGGCATCGGCAGCAACATCCGCATCTGCGCTGGTTCAGGGTACCGCGGCGATGATTGCGGCTGGCGCGTTGGCGGGGTCGTGGGAGAATAGGCAGGTGAATTCGAAACAGCTGAACTGGGCACTTTTTTCGATCGCGGTGCTGGGTTTTTGCCTCGCGCGGTGGATGTATCCTGCCGGGAACGAGTTTTCGATCATGCGCTGCACGATCTCATTTCTGGGTTCGCCGGATGCCGATCGAAATCCCCAGGGATGGCGCTGGTATCAGCTCGGTATGTCGGCGTTGATCGTATTGATGGTGCGCCTGATTCTGCAGCGGCAGCGGAATTTTCGGCCGAGTTGCGGAAACGGGTTACGAGCAGCCACCGTGATCTACTTGGTGGCGTTCGCTCTACTTTTTGGCGGTGTTTGGATCGCAGATACTGACGAGCTCTGGGGGAATTTCCGAGTTGGGGCGATTCACACGCGGGTGGCGATCATTGGTATCTTCACGATGATGGCAGCAGTGATCACTGACGCGGTCACCCTGTCGCGGGCCGGGTTTGCCGGTCGGGTGCTGTGGCCGTTTCGGATCTACGCACTGATCTGGATCGCGGGAATGATCGCGCTGGGTTCGTGGGAATGGAAATGCCAGAACGACTCATCGCTCAAGCATTGGCCCGGCGATGGCATTCACTCGACACCGCTGTGGGAGTGGATTTTGTTTACCTACCTTCTTGGCTTTGTGATTTGGGTTTCGCGTCCGGGAACAGCGGTTCTTAATCAAACAAATAGGTAGCGGACTGATCAGGCCCGAGTTTCTGCGGTGGCAGCGTCATACGATCCCGTAAGCCAGCATCGCGTCGGCGACCTTTTTGAAGCCGCCGATATTGGCGCCGTCGACGTAGTTGACCCATGGGTTTTTGCCGTCACCCTTGGTGCCGTGCTCGACGCACTTCTGGTGAATGTCCCGCATGATGCCTTTGAGCTTGCTGTCGACTTCCTCGCTGCTCCAACTGAGACGAAGGGCGTTTTGACTTTGCTCGAGACCGGAGACTGCAACGCCACCGGCATTGGCGGCTTTGCCGGGGGCGAAGAGGATTTTGGCATCGAGAAAGGCGCGCACGGCATCGTTCTCACTGGGCATGTTGGCGCCTTCGCAGACAGCGATGACCTTGTTTTTCAGCAGGATCTTGGCTTCGTCGCCGTTGATTTCGTTTTGCGTGGCGCAGGGCATGGCGATGTCGACTGGGACTGACCACGGACGCTCGCCTTCGTGAAAACTGGCGGAGTCGTATTTGTCGGCGTATTCGCTGATCCGACCGCGGCGCACCTCTTTGATTTCTTTGATGAAGGCGACCTTGTCTTCATCGATCCCGTCGGGATCGTGGATGAATCCATCGGAGTCGGATAGGGTGATCACCTTGGCACCCAGCTGATGGGCTTTCTCGGCGGCGTAGATGGCGACATTTCCAGATCCGGAAACTGCGACGGTCTTGTCTTCGAGCGATTCACCGGCTTGTTCGAGCATGTGTTTGCAAAAATAAACGCAACCGTAGCCGGTGGCTTCCTTGCGCACCAGTGATCCACCGAAAGCGAGCCCCTTGCCGGTGAGTACGCCGACGTAGCGATTGGCGAGGCGTTTGTACTGGCCGAACAGGTAGCTGATCTCGCGCGCGCCGACGCCGATGTCGCCAGCGGGAACGTCGGTGTCTTCGCCGATGTGACGATGCAGTTCGATCATCATTGACTGGCAAAAACGCATCACTTCGCGATCACTCTTGCCCTTGGGATTAAAATTCGAGCCGCCCTTGGCGCCACCCATCGGCAGGCCAGTGAGCGAGTTTTTGAAGGTCTGCTCGAAGCCGAGAAATTTCAAAATGCTCTGGTTGACGGTCGGGTGAAAACGCAGCCCGCCTTTATACGGGCCGATGGAGTTGTTGAACTGCACCCGCCAGGCTCGATTGGTGCGGATGTTGCCTTGGTCGTCTTCCCAGCAGACTCGGAAAATGATGATCCGGTCCGGTTCGGTCATGCGTTCAAGTATGTTCGCGTCGTAGTATTTCCGGTTTTCGAGCAGGAATGGCATCAATGACTCGACGACTTCCTCGACGGCCTGCTGAAACTCGGTCTGATAGGGATTGCGCTTTTTCAGGCCGCGCATGAATTTTTTGACTTCAGTTTCGGCGTTGGAGGAGGTGCTCATAATTGCTTGGGGGTAATAATGATGACGAACTTGAGGATGGCTGGCGTCTCTGCTTTCGGTCAAGGACAAGCTTAGTGTGTTCTCGTAACTAACGGAGCGGCGATCGCTTCGGGGGGAGGGTTGCGTATTATCGGGAAGTTCGGGTTACTGAATTGTCTTGCTGTAAGGGATCCCCTTATTTATTTTACCGAGAATGCTGGTTTTTTTTGAGAAGCTGATGACTCATACTTTATCAGTTTATGAAGGGGAGAATTTGTTCGTTGTGAAGACGAATGGGGCAGGCGATGTGGGTGGAATCATCGCGTTCATTGAGGATGTCGTTTCGCACTCTGAATGGCGCTCAGGTATGTCTATTCTTGTGGATCATCGAGAGCTCGAGCTCCACGAGATAACGCAGGCAGGCGTTGGCATCGTGTCGAGATTTTTCCAATCGGTAGCGAGTCAGTTGGGCGACGGAAAGTTAGCTTTGGTGATGAATCGAGATGTTGATTTTGGAATTGCCAGAGCCTGGGAGGCCATCACTTCTGACAACGCCGAAATGGACATATTTGTGTTCCGCGACTTCGATCGAGCAATTGCATGGTTGGGTGTGGAATCGGTGGTTCTGTAAAATGGCGTCATTGCTTTCCATTCAGGTGGCTCTGCCCCAGCACTGCGGTGACGCCGAATCGGATGAACCGATGGATCGACCTTGGACCACTGGATTTTTCAAAAAACCGGTGAGTGGTCAAGTCTGGTTGGGGCGCACGAATCTCGACGGCGATGGCCAGGCTGATTTGAAGCATCACGGTGGCCCCGACAAGGCGGTCAATGCCTATCCGTTCGAGCACTATGCCTACTGGCGGAAACAACTCGGCATCGATGAACTGCCGCACGGTGGGTTTGGTGAAAACTTCACCGTTGAGGGTCTGCTCGAAGCCGAGGTTTGCATCGGTGATCGATTCGAAATCGGTGATGCGGTAGTTCAGGTGTCGCAGCCGCGTCAACCTTGTTGGAAGTTGGCTCGTCGCTGGCGAGTGAAGGATCTGGCGGTTCAGGTGCAGGATAACGGCCGGACGGGATGGTATTTTCGCGTGCTGCGTGAAGGCAGGGTCGGCGCTGGTGATCAGCTTTCGCTGGCGGAGAAAGGCGATGTCGCTTGGTCGGTCGCGAGGGCGAACGATGTGATGCATCGGGACAAGAATGATCGCCAAGCCGCGCGCGAATTGGCGGCCTGTTCGGGATTGTCGATAAGTTGGCGTGAGACTTTACAGCGTCGCGCTGGATCGGGCGAAGTGGAGGATACCTCCGCGCGTCTTGAGGGCGGCGGGTAGGTTCGGTTTCTGGCCTGATTGTGGCAGGCAAAGAGTTGTCGTGAGAGTTCCGCCTGCACTAGGCTGCGCCTATGCATTCACGGCTCAAGATCACCTTTGTTGCAGCGTCCGGGATAATGTTTTTGGCAAATTTTGCCGATGCGCAGACGTCGCTGACTACCGCTGAAAATGGAGTGGCGTCGCTGAAAGTTCGGCCCGGTTTTTCGGTCGAGCTGGCGGCGTCGGAGCCGATGATCGCCGATCCGGTGGCGGCGGCCTTCGATGAAAATGGGCGACTGTTCGTGCTCGAGTATCCGCAGTACAATGAAGACTGGGCCAAGGCCAAATCGCCGCGTCGTGGACGGGTCCGGCTGCTGGTCGACGAGGACGATGATGGCGTTTTCGATATAGTGACGACGTATGCGGACGAGCTCGACAATCCGATGTCGGTGGCGTGCTGGGCGGGTGGCGTCTATGTCGGTGGTGCCCCGGATATCTGGTATTTTCGCGACGACGATGGCGATGGGTTGGCGGACGAAAAGCGCAAGGTGTTCACCGGCTTTGGTGCCGAGACAAATCGCGCCGGCTATGCTCAGTTGAACTCGTTCGTCTGGGGGCTGGATAATCGCTATCACGCCTGCACCAACTACGCGGGCGGCGATGTGCGTCGAGTTGATCAGCCGGAGAGCGAAGCGGTGTCGGTGCGCAGTCGTGGCTTCGTATTTGATCCGCGCGATGAATCGTTTGCTACCGAGAGCGGCGGCGGGCAGCACGGCATGTGCTTCGATGATTGGGGCAATCAGTTCACCTGTCGCAATAGCGATCCGGTGGAAATGTATTTTTACGATGATCGACGCCTGCGCGGAAATGACTACCTGCAGGCGCCGGCGGCGAAGGTCAGTATTCTCACCAGCGGCAAATACACGCCCCTGTTCCGGCTCAGTCCCGATGAGGAATGGCGTGTCATCCGTACCAAGCGGCGCATGTCAGGCGAATTCAAAGGCGGCGTCGAAGGTGGCGGAAAAGTGTCGGGCTACTTTACCGCATCGACCGGAATCACGATCTATCGTGGCGATGCCTGGCCGGAAAAATATCGCGGCAGTACCCTGACCGGTGAGGCGTCGAACAATCTGGTGTTTCGCGCTGAGCTGAAGCGGGACGGTGTTGGTTTCGCTGCCGAGCGAGCGGCAGAGGAGGCGGAACTCGGGGTGGAATTTATCGCCAGCGCCGACAATGCGTTTCGGCCGGTGCAGTTCGTCAACGCGCCCGACGGCAACTTGCTGATGCTCGACATGTATCGTCAGTTGATCGAGGGCGCAGCGTTTTTGCCGCCCGATGTGGTGGCGGCGATGGAAGTTCTCGGCGGTTCTGGAATGGGGCGTGTTTATCGAATTAAGGCTGATAGCGAAACCAAGCGGCGCGCGACGCCGAAACTGGGTGACGCCTCGACGGAGGAACTGATCGCACTGCTGGCACACAAAAATGCCTGGCATCGCGAGACCGCGTCGCGGCTTTTGTACGAGCGTCAGGATGCGACGGCGGAAGAGGGTTTACGCAAGCTGGCGATGGAATCGGAATCGCCTTTGGCGAAAGTGCACGCGGCGTGGGCGTTGCAGGGAATGGGGTTAGAGGTCGCCCCCAAAATTGTTGTCCATTTGGCGCTGGACCGGGACGATGAGGTGCGGCGTCATGGAGTATTACTGGGCGGCGAAGTGCTGGGTGGAACCTGGCCGGGCATCGGTCTCTTGGGAGATTCTGCGAAATCTGTCCGTTACGCCGCAGCGATGGAATTGGACAAGATCGCCGACCCGGAGATGCGCAGTGGAATGATTTCCTTAGTGCTGAGCGAGAACGGAGATGATCCGTGGATGCGCGCTGCGGCATTCAGTTCCTTGAGAGGCGACGCGGGGGCGGTGGCGAAAATTTTGGCGGATACCGCGTTCAAAAATGACGCGGCGAAAACCATTTTCCAAGCACTCGCCAAGCAAGTCGGCGACCGCAGTGAACTCGACGCTGATGACTTCGGCGCGCTGCTCAGCGCGGTGGAAATGATCGCCAAAACTGACAACAGTCTGGCCCGTTCGATCATCGGCAGCCTGCTGGAGACGCGTCACGCGCTGACTCTGGTGACTAAAATCTCGGAGTCGAAGGGCGGCGCGGCAGAACTTCTCGACGGCATGTTGACCTCGGCTCAGGCGGTTGCGTTTGACCCGAAACGACCCGACGCCGAACGAGCCACGGCGATCAGTCGACTGCGCCTCAAAGGCATCGAGACTTTTCGTGACATGGCCACGCAGTTGCTCGACTCGGCTCAATCGGGTGCGGTGCAAACGGCAGCGACCGATGCGCTCGGCAGCTTCACCGATGACGAAGTCGGTGGCCATATTCTCACCGCGTGGAAAGGCCTGGCCCCAGCGGCGCGTGAGCGCGCGCTCGGTGTGCTGATGCGACGCAAGGCCTGGGTGGCGAGTCTGCTTGATGCAGTCGAGTCTGGTCAGGTGACTCGCGCCGACCTCGGAGCGACGAGGATTGCGGCGCTTTCGGCGCATGACAAAGACGAGATCCGCGAGCGGGCGAAGAAGGTGTTTTCGTCGGCGGGGTTTGCCGGTCGCGACGAAGTGGTCGCGAAGTATCAATCGGCGTTGACCATGAACGGCGACGCAGATCGCGGCAAAATCATATTCGGTCAGACTTGTGCCGCCTGTCACAAACTCGATGGCGTCGGCCAGGAGATCGGTGCCGAGCTGGCGGGTATTATGATTCGAGGCGCCGATTCGGTGATGCTCAACATTCTCGATCCGAACCGGGAGGTTCACGCCGATTTTTTGCTCTACTCGATCAGCCTGAAAGACGGCGCGGTCGAAACCGGAATGATTCGTTCCGAGTCATCGTCGGCGATCAAACTGCGCCGTATCGATGGCAGTGAAACGGAACTGCTGCGGGTCGATATCGACAAGGTCACCAGCCTCGGGACGTCGTTCATGCCCGAGGGCCTGGAGGCCGCGATTCCCGTGCAGGGGATGGCGGACTTGCTGACCTGGATGAAGTCGCTCGATTAAAAGAGTGCACGTCGCAACCAATTGGAGCTTGGCAGGGTTTCATCCGCGTTGTCTGATGAATCCGATGAACTTTAGCAAAAATTTCCTCCACGGTTTTGCCTTGGTAGCACTGCTTTTCTTGACGCAGTGCGCCGATGACCCTGCTGAGGGCGCCGCTTCTGCAGAAGTCGTCGACGATGCCGATGCGGAAGCTGCCGCCTTGGAATTGGCGAATTCGCTCGATTTTGGTCTGGGAGATGAGTCTGCCGAAGCACCGGTGGAGCCCGCGGATGCGGCGGCTGTATCGCGAGTGTTCGTATTTGGTGAAAATTCCAAGATCGGTTTCATCGGTTCCAAGCTGACGGCGATCCACGAAGGCAGCTTTAAGAATTTTTCCGGCCATTTCACGGTAGCTGGCGATAGTCTCGACAACAATGGCACGCACCGCATCAGCATCGATATGGCGTCGCTGGGGACGGACGACGAAAAATTGACGACCCACCTGAAGAGTGAAGATTTCTTCGATGTCGCCAAGTTTCCTGTGACGACTTTTTCGCTGCTGAGCATGACAGCGGCAGGCGGCGAGGCGGAGGCAGGTGCTTATCAGATAGAGGGCATTCTCGATCTTCACGGGGTGAAAAAGAAGATCACCTTTCCGGCACAGGTCGACGTCACGGAGGATCGTAACTCGCTCAAGATGCAGGCCAAGTTCAGTATCGATCGGAAGGCGTTCGGCATCATTTATCCGGGTTTGCCGGATGATTTGATTCGCGACCGGGTGGTGATCGATCTCGATCTCGAAGCCCAACCAGGTGATCCGGCTGCGTTAAATTTGACCGCGTTGGAAGCAAAATCTCAGCCGATAGTTTTGAGTGCTCCGGACAATGCCGGTGATCCAAGGACGCTTGCAGCAGGCGCCGTTCCCGGTGAAGGTGGTGGACGCCGTCCTGGAGGTGGTGGTGGTCGTGGGGGCACACCTGCCGAATCGATCGCGCGCATGGATGCCAATGGTGACGGCAAATTGACGGCGGATGAAGTGCCGGAATTTGTCTGGAGCCGGATGTCTGCCGCCGATGCGAATGGCGATGGCTCGATCGATGAGGCTGAGCTGACCAAGTCGCGGGAGACTCGTGATGCCGAGGGCGATGGTGGCGGTCCGCGTGGCGGCGGCGCTGGTGAACCTCGGAGTGGTGAACCTCGCGGTGGTGGAGATGCCCCTGAGCGCAATCGTTAGATCGGGCAGAGGGTCCGCTTTTATCGTCCAGTTGGGAATCGCCGAGACGGCGGTGTCACGTTTTCGTCCACGATTGGGTCGACACGAAAAAGCCCCCCACGATCGCCAGTGCGATCGTGGGGGCTTCGGTGTTCGTTAGTGGTTGGTGGGGGCGATCAGGCGGCGAGACCGGGGAGCTCGGGATCTGAGTTATCGTCGGGGTCCGGGTCATACATCGGATTCCGATCGTAGAGTCCGGCGTAGACGGAATCGCGCAGGTAGTCGGTTTTTCGCAGCCGATCGACGTGGCCGCTTTCGATGACATATTGGTCAGTCATGGAGAGTTCGAGGATGTCGTCGGAGGAGGCGGCTTTGCCCATCAGTCGTGCCAGGGACTTGGTGGCGATGCAGTTGTTGGCGCCGAACATCTGAATCGATCCGCAGTTATTGATCAGCGTTTTCCAATCTTTGTAGATCTTTTCCAGCTGGTCGATGTCCTGCCAGAAGCTGAACGTGCGCACACCGTAGCCACGCATCAAGGTCAGTGCGGTACGAAACTGCTCGAGTTCGCCGAGTTGCGCGGCTTCGTCGAGCAGGAACAGGGTTTCCCTTTTAGGGCGCCGGGTGCGCGTCAACAGCAGCGAGAACAGGGCGCTGATCCACATTCTCAGCAGGCCGCTGTGCGATTCCAGATATTCCGGGGGGATTGCCAGGTAGACAGTGACCGGCTTTCCGGCGCGCAGTGCTTCGAGATCAATGCTGGTGCTGGTCAGGCAGTGTTCGATTCCGTAGGTGACGTCGAAATGCTGGATGGCGGTCGCGTGGATGCCGCTGCGGCATTTGTCTTCGGTGCCGAGGTAGGTGCCGATCTGTTGGTAGGAGATCTGCGGCAACAGCTTCTTCTTGGTGTCGAGCAGAACGGCCAGATTGTAGGTCGAGTCGTCACTCATCAACAGCTCACGCATGTAGACGAGATTACGTTTTTCGGCCTCTTCACCGGGGAACGCTTTGGCGACAGCGCCGGCGACGCCGGCGAGCAAACCGTCGGCACGAATGTCCCAGAACGGATCGGGGAGGGATTGTGCGCTGCCGCCACGGAGCATGCCGGGCAACGACATGGCCAAATGCTCCACCGGCAGATGACGGCCTACATTTTCGAGCAGGTCGAAGGGGTTGAAGCTAGCCGTTTTTTCATCGGTGATGCCGAACGGATCGAGCACGTAGACCTTTTGGCCCATGAGCCGACGTCGATTTGCGGTGACCCGGGTGAGTTCGCCTTTGACGTCGATGACAATGGCGGGACCGGGATAGGTTAGCAGGTGGGGAACTAGGGCGTTACGGGTTTTGCCTCTGCCGGTTGGGGCGAAGACCATACCGTGACCTTCTGAGGGGGCGGCGAACAACGGGGTGCCCGGATCGGGCGTTGCACCAGCCGGGGAGGGCTGGGCGATAGG
>JBBKXR010000180.1:0-48799 GCA_037969585.1 Verrucomicrobiales bacterium | reverse complement strand
CGAGCAGCGCGGCGGCGAGGAGGTGGTGCGCATCGGTGGCTGGGACGACGAGCGGGAAGTCGAGGTCGAAGTGCGTTTGACGCCGGAGTCGAGTGCGGCGGCAAATTTTGCCTTCGATGTAACGCCGGCGCGGTTGGTGACCCAACTAATCACCGAACGAGGAATTTGCGATGCGAGTGAGGATGGTATCTACGGATTGTATGGAGAGCGGCGTCCCATCGGCCCATAATTGACCTCAGATGTTGCCGAATTTGATGGGAACATGGAGGTATGGCCCTAAAATAGAGCCGAAGAGTGCTTGCAAGCGGCCGGATTGGGGGTAACAAGCGCCTTTAATTCATCGGATATCCAAAGCTTTGTTGTCTGATGTGAGCGTTTATGCATGATAGCCCCTTATGAGTAAATCTGGCACTATTCCGTTTGAGGACATGTCCTCTTTGATCGCGAAATTGGAAGCGGGTAAGCCGATTACTTCGCTTAAAGATTTCGCGCAGCGATTGAAAACGGCCAAGGAGCCGAAACTGGCAGCGGCGGTCACGAAAATCGCGACTCCATCGGCTCTCGGTTTCCGGTTGTTAGGTGTATATGTTCGCCTGCGCTACGGCAAGGAGATGGAAAAGGTTCTGGCGGAGCTGGTCTCCCTGAAAACCGATCGACTGCCTGCGGTCGAGCCTTCAGCGAGTCCGCAGATTGAAGAGATGGGTGAAATTATCGCCGATATCGCCAAGGAATTTGGGCTCGAGTTTGAAAATATCGGACCGAATCAGGTGTTTCGGGTGTGGTTGGAGGGCAAGAGCGGCATGGACGATGTAGCGTCGGCCTATGCGAGTGCGGACGTCGCTGCAGTGATGTCGCCGCAGTGGACGCTGACCAAGCCGCGCAAAAAGGTGGTCGATGCCTTTGATTTAACGCCGGTAGGCAATCGTCTCTACGGCCGGGGCACGCAGAACTGCAAGGGTGGCTTAACGGTTGCGCTTTTTGCACTGCGGGCGCTGAAAGAGGCGGAAGTCAGCCTTAGCCGAACGGTGATGCTGACGATCGGAACTTCGGAGGAAACCGGCGGGGAGAGTTTGCAGTTTTTGCAGGAAGAACTGGTGACGCGCGGTGAGAAACCGCCGACTTACAATGTCGTGCTGGACGGCAAATATCCGGTGCAGGTTGCGGAGATGGGCTACGGGGTCATGTCGGTGAGCTTTTCTGAGTCGACGATGGTTGATACAGGTGGCGAGATTGAAATTCTCGCGGTGACCGGCAGCGCGGCAGTGAACCAGATTTCGGCTCGATCGGTGGTGGCTCTGAAGTGTTCGGTGACGAAGCTGGAGAGCGTCCGGAAGAAATTGGAAGACGTGGCGGCGAGTTACGCTAAGGCCTGTCTCGAGCATGGTGAGTTTACGATTAAGGTGACCGACGGGCTCGGCGAGCCGGGAGCTCTGTCAGTCAAGGTCGAGGGCACTGCGGCGCATTCTTCGGATCACGATGCGGCGGTAAATACGGTTACGCGTGCGTTTGGATTTCTCGCCGAAGCGGCGGAGGTGCTGCGGTTTCGTCCGAATCGTTGGCTGGCAGCAACTCGCTATGCAAATGATCTGTTCGGTATCGGCTATAATGGCGAGCTGTGGGGGATCGCTGCGAAAGACAAAGCGCCGAAAAATAGTACGGTCGATCTCGGGCCATTGATCATCGGTCTGACCCAGATTCGGGGCAGTTCGTTGGCAGGCGGTGGTGCCGATGATAAAAGCGTGTTGATCGATGCGGACTTGCGATTGCCCAGAGGCAGTGATTTTAACAAAGTTCAGGCCGGACTGCTCAAAAAGCTTCAGGCCTGGAAGCGCAAGACCGGCTTAAAATGTGAAGTCGAGTTTCCGGAAAACAAGTGGTGGAATGCCACGGCGACCAACGAGTCACAGGCTTGGATTAAGGATCTGTGTGGCATGTTCACTGAGGTGACCGGCAAAGACGCTCCGTTGGCCGCGGGAGCGATGAGTTCCAGTGCGCGTTTCTTTGCGAACAGCATCAACTTCGGCCCGACGATGCCGGATGCCGAATCGCCGGAGCTACCGGATCACGAGTTCAAATTGCGCAGCCAGCTGGCGTTGGATGCGCAGTTGATCACCGAGATGTATCTGCAAATAGGCACCCGCACCAAGCGGTAGGCCGCCGGCTTACTCTCGATAAGACATGTGCAACCCGTCGCGGCGGGTGCGCATGGTGGTGAGGCGATCGCCTTGCGATTCGGCGAGATTATGTTCCTCGTGGGGATCGTCGTGCAGGTTGAACAGGAACTCGCCCTGCTTCGGTGTATCGAGGTATTTCCAGTCGCCGTTGATCAGGGCGGACCAGGGAGAGCGTTCGAGTTCGGCGTGGGCGCCGAGTTCCCAGAAAAATTCGCGAGGCTTCGCGTCCGAATTTTTTCCGGTCAGTTGGGGAAGTAGATTCTGTCCGTCGAGGGGCAGATTGCGCGGGGCTTCGATTCCGGCGGCGGCGCAAAAAGTTGGGAACCAGTCGAGCGCACAGGCGGCGTTGCTAATAACGCTGCCGGCTTCGACTTTTCCAGGCCAGCGGGCGATGCACGGCACACGGATACCACCTTCGAACAGGGTGGCCTTTTCGCCGCGCAGGGGCAGGTTGCTGCCGCCGTAAGTCGGGTCGCCGCCGTGGTCGGTTTGGAAAACCACCAAGGTGTTGTCCGCCAGACCGGTTGACTCGAGCGTGTCGAGCACTTGGCCGACGCCGTCGTCGAGTGAGATGGTCATGGCGGCAAATTCGCGGCGCACTTTATCGTCGAAGCCAACCTCGGCGGCGCGTTTGATGGTGCCAGTGTCGGGCTGCATGAGGTTTACGGTTTCTTTTTTCGACGGGTCCCAGCCCTTGCCAAAATGCGGGGCGTTGTAGGCAAGGTGGAGAAAGAAGGGTGGGGCGGATTTTTTCTCCGATTGCTGCTCGAGAAAATTGATCGCTTCGGCGCTGATCAGATCGGTGGCGTAACCGTTTTCGCTGACGAGCTGACTGTCATGATACCAGTCGGGGATGTTGCCGTAGGTCATGGTGAAGAAGTCGATGCAACCACCTGTGTGGCCGATAAAGTGATCGAAGCCGTTGGCGAGCGGTAGAAGCCGAGCGTCGCCGTGGCCGAGGTGCCATTTGCCGATCAGTGCAGTGTGATAGCCGGCGTCACGGCGCAACACTTCGGCGATAGTGGTCTCGTCCGCCTGGATGCCCATGTCGCGATGCTCGTCGGACATGAACATCAGCGCGCTGAGCAACTGGTCGTGCGACCGACTGGGATTGCGACCGGTTAGCAGGCCGAAGCGCGATGGTGTGCAGATCGCGGAAGCGGCGTAGAAGCGAGTGAAGCGCAGGCCTTCTGCGGCGAGGCGATCGATGTTCGGCGTCGGGATTTTTGAACCGTAGCAGCCGACGTCGTTCCAGCCTTGGTCATCGGTGAAGATGATGAGAATGTTGGGCTTTTCGGCAGCGGATGCGGAGAAGGTCAAGAGTGATGCCAGGCAGGCGATGAGGAATTTTCTCATGGGGAGAAGCTTGGCTCTGGAGCCGACCGATGTCGAAGCGGAACTTGGTCGTCATTAGGCAACACTTGGCGAGAGCGACACTGTCGCTTTGTTAGCGTGATTGCGGGTAAGCGAAGCTTGATCTACTGCCACTGATTTGCTTGTATTCGCGCCATGATAAAACCTGCCAGTTTTTGTGTCGCTGCCGTTGTTGCAGCTGTGTCGATTTTTGCCAGCAGCGCCGAAGCTGAGATTCGCATGCCCGCGCTGTTCTCGGACGGTGCGGTGTTGCAGCGCGATCAGCCAGTGAATGTGTGGGGATGGACCGACGCTGGCCAAAGCGTTTCGGTCAGCATCGCCGGGCAGACAGTTTCGGGCAAGGCGGACGCAAACGGTCGTTTTCAGGTGACCGTCCAACCCCTGTCGGTCAACCCGTATTCATTGCGCATGGTGGTTCGCAATGGCAAGGGCGAGCAGCACGTTGTCACTGACATTCTGGTCGGTGAAGTTTGGGTTTGTTCGGGACAATCCAACATGCAGTGGACGGTTAACGCCGCAAACGATGCTGATTTAGAGAAGGCTTCGGCGAATTTTCCCGAACTGCGTCTGATCACGGTGCCGCAGGTTGGCACGCAGGAGGATCAAAGCGATTTCGATGGCCAGTGGGAACCGACAACGCCTGAAACGGTTGGCGACTTTTCAGCGGTTGGGTATTTTTACGGTCGGCAGTTGCATCAGACGCTCGGCGTTCCGATCGGCTTGATCGATAACTCATGGGGCGGTTCGGCCGCAGAGGCCTGGGTGAAGCGTTCGGTTCTCGAGGCGGATCCGAAGTACAAGAGCTACATCGACCAATGGGTGCAGACCGAGAAGACCTTCGACTATGAGAAGTTGATGGCGGACTACAAAGCCCAATATGCTGCGTGGGTGGCAAAGCGCGATGCTGCTGCCACGGCCAAGCAACCGTTCAAAGATCCCCAGCCGAGGGCACCAAGAAACGTGCTTACCGGCAATGCCCGCCCGGGCAACCTTTATTCGGGCGTTCTGCATCCGGTCATTGGCTATGGAATCCGCGGCGCGATCTGGTACCAAGGCGAGAGCAATGCCAGTCGTGCATGGAATTATCGTGATTTGTTTCCGCTGATGATTCAGCACTGGCGCGACGAGTGGAAGCAGGGTGATTTCCCGTTCTATTGGGTGCAGTTGGCAGATTTCCGCGATGAAGTTTCGGAGCCGGGCGACAGCGATTGGGCCGAACTCCGCGAAGCACAGACGCAGACTCAGGATCGCCTGAAAAATACCGGTGAAGCGGTGATCATCGATATTGGCGAAGGTCGCGACATTCATCCTAAGGATAAGCAAAACGTCGCCAAGCGTTTGGCGCGTCTGGCGCTGGCCAACGACTACGGCTACAGCATTCCGAGTCGCAGCCCGCGCTTTGATTCGATGAAGGTCGATGGCGCTAAAGCGGTCGTCACTTTGAAGCATGCCGAGACCGGGTTGCGCGCTTTTGATACCCCCGAGGTAGTTGGTTTCGCAGTTGCCGGAGCGGACAACAAATTCGTCAACGCCAAAGCGGAAATTGTTGGGAAAAACCAGGTTGCTGTCTGGGCCGAATCGGTCAAAGCCCCGGTATCGGTGCGCTACGCCTGGGCGGTTAATCCAATTGCCAATCTTTACGCAGGCTCGGGCCTCCCGGTGACGCCGTTCCGCAGCGACAACCTTACCGCAACTACCGACACGGGTGCTGCCGAAAAGGCCGCCGCAGTAGCTGCCGCAGCCGAAGCGAAGAAGAAAGCCGACGCCGCTAACGCAGCGAAAGTCGAAATGGCCAAGAAACAGGCTGCCACCGCGACCGATGCAGCGAAAGCCGCTCAACAAGCGATGGAAAAAGCCGAGGCGGCAAAGAAAGCCGCTGAAGCTGCCAAAGCCGCGATGGAGAAAGACGAGGCGAAGAAGTAATTTCTACGCGCCATCCAGCGCTCGGATCCGCTCGACGACGGGCGGATGCGAGTAGTTGAGAAAGACGTGGAAGGGGTGCGGAGTCAGATTGCTCAAGTTGTCGCGGCTGAGTTTTTTCAGGGCGCTGATCAATGCGGACGGTTGCTGCGTAACGTTGGCGGCGAAAGCGTCTGCTTCAAACTCGTGGCGGCGACTCCACATGGAACCGGCGATGTCGAGCAGGCGACTGACTGGCTGATAGAGCATGGAAAAAAAGATCAGGCTCAGCCAGGTTGACGTCTCGGTGACGCCGAACGCGGCGAAAAGTTGCACGTTTTTCATGAACAGGCCGATGAAGAAAAACAGCACTCCGGTGGTGACGATGCTGACTAAGAGGCGCTGAACGATGTGCTTCTTTTTAAAGTGACCGATCTCGTGAGCCAGCACGGCCACCAGTTCGTCGGTGGTCTGGTTTTCGATCAAGGTATCGAAAAGTGCGATGCGTTTGTTTTTGCCGAAACCGGTGAAGAAGGCGTTCGATTTTGACGACCGCTTGGAGCCGTCGATGACGAATACTTCCTGGAGCGGGAAATCGCAATTTTCGGCCATGGCGTGAATAGCTTGCTTGAGATCGCCGTCCTCAAGCGGGGTGAATTTGTTGAACAGGGGCATTAGCCACGTTGGAGCGATGTATGTGAGCAGCAACGAAAAGGCAGTCACCGAAAGCCATCCCCACAGCCAGGCGTGATCGAGGTTCTCGAACAGGTAGAGGAGCAAGGCGAGCAGCGGCAGTCCGATGAGAGCGCCGAGAACTAAGCCCTTCACTTGATCGGTGATGAACGTGCTGACGGTGGTGCGGTTGAAGCCGAAGCGTTCCTCGATGACAAAGGTCGAGTAGATATCGAACGGCAGGCTCAATAAATGATTGGCCACGATCAGGACGGATATCCCGATCAGACCGCTAACTACTGGACCATGGCCGAGGCCACTAATCAGTCCGCCCAGCCAGTAAAATCCACCGAACCACCAGAAGGCGATCAATATCGCCAACGAGAACGAATCCAGAATGATCCCGAAACTTGAGCGTTCGCGGGTGTAGTCCTGCGAACGTTGATACTCATCGGCATCGACTTGGTCGGTCAGTTCCTGCGGCGGGTTTGGCGACAGTGCCTTGAGATTCAGCAGTGTCGACAACAGGTCAAGTTTGTAAAACCCGACCTGTGCGATCAGGATGATCCAGAAGTAAATATTGAGGTCGAGTGACACCGGGAAACTGTTCTTTGTGATGGCTCCTTGTTCTCTGAACTCTGATTAAACGGGTGTCAGTTCCTGAGTTTCGAACCAATCGAGATACTCGGCTGCAATGTCTTCGAGTTCGGCGACCGAGATGACGGTGGAGAAGCGCGTGCGTAACTGGCGACCGTTGCGCAGAGTGCGTGAGTAGGCCATCAGGCGCGAACGCATCGACTGCAGGGTGTGACGTTCGTCGCCGTAGCGTCCCCACTCGAGTGCCATTTTGCAGTGGCGCAGGATCAGCGCCCAGCGTTCCGCGGGCGTGATTTCCGGCAGATGTTCGCCGGTTTCGAGGTAGTGTTTTGCCTGTTGGAAAATCCACGGATGGCTCATCGCCGCGCGTCCGATCATGACCCCGTTGACGCCGGTTTCCCGGCGACGTTTTTCGACATCTTCACCGCAACCGATATCGCCGTTGCCGATGACTGGAATGGAAACCGCAGCGGCGCATTCGGCGATGACTTCCCAGTCGGCATCGCCCGAGTAACCCTGCGCGCGTGTTCGACCGTGAATGGCGATCGCTTGAATGCCTTCACCTTCGAGAATGCGACAGACCTCCGGGGCATTGATACTCTGTTGGTCCCAGCCAATGCGAATTTTCGCCGTCACCGGAACACCATCTTTCACCCCGCGAACGATGCCGCCGGCGACACTGGCGAGCACCGGACAGTCTTTCAAAAGCGCCGAGCCGCCGTTGCGCGACACCACTTTGTTGACTGGACAGCCGAAATTGATGTCGATGAAATCCGGCTGCTTCCAGTCGATGATGCGGTTGGACGCTTCGGCCATTCTCGCGCCATCAGCACCGAACAACTGCACTCCAACCGGGCGCTGCTCGTCGTCGAATTCGGTGTACTTCCGGGTTCGCTTGTCAGCCTGCATGATGCCTTCGGCCGAGACAAATTCGGTGACCATGACATCGGCACCGAGCTCCTTGCAGATGCGTCGGAACACCAGATCCGTGACCCCGGCCATCGGGGCGAGGTAGAGCGGAAATTGAGAATCTGAGAACCAGGGCAGCATTGGCTCCCATGATAGACCAGCCGCGTGCGCTTGTCATTCCGTGTTGGCGGTGCCGGGATTTTGATGTTTGCTGGTGGACGATGATTTCAATTGTTTTCCGCCAACCGCCTGTGCTCGGGATGTGCCTTTCGGCTTTGCTGGCGCTGAGCTGTTCAGTGGCTTCTGCAGACGACAAAAAGTCAGGCACACTGGAAGCGGACCCCGATCTTTCGTGGCTGAAAGAGGTCACGCTCAAGCCGCGCGGTCACGACAATGCCAAGGAGATCCGGCCCTGCTTTTTAAAATACAAACTCAGCTGGCGTCGCGTGATCGGAGCTGGTGAAGCGGAAATTGCCATCGATCGCGAAAGTTCCAAGGTTTTGGTCGGTACCGCGACAGCGAAAAGCACCGGTTTGGCTCGAGCTCTGTGGAGCTACGACTGCGATCTCAGTGCCCGTCTCGACAGCCAGTCGCTGAAGCCGTTGGGCTTTGAGCACAGCGAGGTCGACAAGAAGGAGACGGTGACCTACGTGACCGAGTTCAAGCCTGGTTGGGTGAGAACTTTCACCACCCGCCCGAATGAAAAGGGGGTGGAAGAAACCACGAAGCGCACCATTTACTACGGCGAGACACTCGATCTACTGAGCACGATCCTGTATGTGCGCAGCCTGCCTTTGGAGAAAGGTGACAAGATCACCCGTGTGGTGCAACCCTTTGACCGTCCCTATCTTGTGACTTTTAAAGTCGACGGTAAGGAGGAACGGAAATTTGAGGGCAAAAAAATTCCGACTATCAAGATGTCGATCAGTATCTTGCGAGTCAACAAGGACCTGTCACTGAAGGGCTACGACAAGATGAAGGAAGGCACGATCTGGGTCAGTGACGATGATTTCCGGCTGCCGATCGAGATTCGTGCCGACATTTTTGTGGGCTACATCACCTGTCTGCTGACGAGCCGCGAATACACGGACGGCGAGTGAGCGTTGCTCCTTTTTTGAGTGAAAGTAGATAATATTCGGCCGCATAATATTTATTGCGGAACTAAATTTCAGGGGCTAAAACGGTTCGATGCTACGACTTAGCCAGATTTCCATGGTGCTGCTATTGGCGGCGACCCTGTTCGGATCGGTTTCCTGCGCCTCCAATGGGGCGGGACGCGAGGAAATCGCCGTAAGCGGGCGGAGCGAGGATGCCAAGATTTGGCTGCCCACGGGAAACGTGCAGCATGGCAAGGCCTCGTGGTATAGCACTCGAACCAACGGCGGAACCCGGACGGCCAGCGGTGAGCGCTTGCGCAACGACGCTGCGACGGCAGCGCATCGCTATCTGCCGATGGGAACGATGGTCAAGGTCACCAATCTTCGCAACGGACGCTCGGAAACCGTGCGCATTACTGATCGTGGTCCTTTCACCAAAGGTCGCATCATCGATGTCACGATAGGTACGGCGGAAAAACTGGGGATGGTCAACTCCGGCGTGGTGCCGGTGAAGGTCGAACCAATGGAACTGGTCTCGAATTAGACTGCGTTTTCATTCGGATCGCCCGGAGAATCCTCCAAGTCGTCGTTGATCTCCGCCTGCGGCTCTTCGACTGCGAGCAGGGCCTCAACGCTAGCGTCATCAGTGGCGTTTTCCTCGCTGTCACGGTCAATATTTGCGTCGGGCGTGTCGGATTCCGGGCTGCGTTCGCCCGCCGCTTCCGGATCGCTCACTTCTTCGGGAGCGGTGTCGTCATCCCGTGCGGGCCTTTTGCCCTGAAGCAGTAGTGCCACCTCTTCCTGAATTTCCGCCACTTCGTCGAGTCGTAACTGAGGGTCGGCGACGACAAAGACATCGCCGTTTTCTTTGTGCTCGTAAAAGAGCATGCGCCGCGACTCCATTTCCTGGGCATCGACGGGGACCAGGATTTTCTTGCGCTCCAACATCAGAACGAGAATGTAGCGAGCGTTCTCGGTGTGCGATTCGTCCTCGTCGATCATGCGCCGTAGCATGCCTTCGGGCGATTCCCTGCCGAGATCTTCGGCGTCGGGTTCCTCCTCGGGAATCCGGTAGGTCGCCTGCCAGAACGAATACGGCTCGAGGCTTGCCTTTAGCCTGTCCCAGGCCTCCATGCAGTAATCTTTACGCAGGTAGCCGTCCGACTCAGGATCGGCGAAGATGCCAGTGCACACGCGCTCTCCATCCTCGAACGGGCGGTCGGTATCCGAGCAGCGATGCGCGCGGCTACGAATTTTCCAATCTTGAATAATGGCCATGGGTCAGGAGCAAGCGCAAAAAGTCGGTGGACGAGAACAAACAACCAGGAACAACCAACAAAGCACAACCTAAGCGTAGCTCGGCTTCTTGCGAAAAAGATTGCGAAGCTTGGGTAGCTCGCGGTTTCGGGATCGATAAAAGAGCAGCAATCCCCCGATGATGGCGAAGAACAGATTCGTTCCCCATGCGGCGACGAAGGCCGGCAGGAAACCGCTCTGTCCGAGTGCGATCAGCGTGCCGCGCATGAAATACATCGCCGCAAATATCGCGATCGATGCCGCGACGCCACCGAGCACCCCGCGCCGCGAGTAGACGATGCCGAGCGGGGCCGACACGAGCACCATGACGATGCAGCTGAGTGGCTCCGCCCAGCGATACCACCAGTTGGTGCGGAACGGCGCCAGACGCGCGCTCTCGTAGTCAGCGTTGGTTTGCAGATAAGTCGTCAGACCGGGGATGCCAAGGAACTCGGGGTTGAGCGAGTTGCTCAGTACTTTCCAAGGCGTTTCGCGCCAGCCCGGGATCTCAAGTGCGTCCCACGACTGGATGATCGGCACCCCATCCTCGCCATAGAGGTAGGTCTTACCGTTGTTAAGTTTCCAAATGCCGTTGCCGAAAAACCACTTCGCCGAGGTCGCCCGATGGCTGGCCAGCAGACGACGGTCTTTGTCGAATTGCCAGATGACGATCGAGTTCATGTTGTTGTAGACGAGATCGTAAGGCACGCGCCCGACAAACCAGGTACGATGATCTGTCTCGTTCACATACAGCCAACCGAGCTTGGCCCAGCTATCTGCGGTCTTTCGCTTCTTGCCCTTCTTACCCTTATTTTTCTCGGCTTCTTTCTGCTGCTCCTTGAACTCACCGCTGTTGATCGAATCGAGCATCGCCTCCTTATAACCCTCCGAACGTGGCGCCCACTGATAGTTGAAAACCAGGCAGATCAGCGAGGCGTAGAGCCCGAAGAAGAACAGTGGCCTCAGCACACGCATCACGCTACGGCCAGCGCCGAGCATCGAAATCAATTCGTTGGCTTGCGACATTTTGCTCAGCGAATAGAGCAGTGACAGTAGAATCGTCACCGGCAGGACGAACAGGACGACTTGCGGCAGTTGGACGAAGTAAAAGCGAACGATCGTCGTCAAACCGACGTCGTTGGCACCGAAATCCGGACCGTTGTCGACCAGGTCAAAGATCAGCCAAATCGCGATAAAGCCGACCAGACAGAACGTAAACGGGGTCAGGAACGATGTCACCGTGTAGCGATCCATGATCGACGCGTTATAGAAAAACGTCGACGCCAGCGGAATACTGACGATTAGCACCGTCACGAAAAACAATTTCCCCCAATAAGCCGCCGCCGATGGTTTTTCACCGATCATCGCCACATCGAGTTTGGCCGCGTTGGCGATATAGTCGCTCGGCAGCCAGGCGGCGAGCACGCCGATGGCGACAAACCACAGCGCTAACTGGGTGATTCGACTACGGCGCAGGAATGAACGCTTCTTGCGCAGGCGTAGACTGATGATAAATCCCACCAGAGCCAGTAATGTGCCGACCGGTTGCAGGATCGAAGGTGCGACTGACGGAAGATCGAACTCATGCTTCTTGCCGGCGTCGACCTCGGCTTTCACTTCCTCGTAGTCTGCGGAAAAGGCTGACCGCGTCTCCAGTGACACCGTCAGCATGGCAATGACGATCAAGCCGAGCACGATTTGCAGGCCGAGAGAGTCGAAATTCGACCCCTTCAGCTTCAACCAGATCTTCTTAAATACAGGATGGCGGAACGGATTTTTCATCAGCAGACGAATCGGGGCAGCGGACGATACGAACGGCCCGGATTGCTTCGTAAAACCGAACCTTTAGGGCAAGCCAACCGTTACGGCAAGCCTCGTTGCGGTCAAGAGCCAAGCGACCGGCCGAAGCGAAAGCGTTTGCCGCTCCGCGACGGGTGGTTTACCTGACAGCCTGCCACGATGATTTCCCTCGGCTCACATTCCGAAACCGACCCCGAGGAGTGGTACGATCCCGATACGGATTACCACGATAAAGGCGACGCTCCCGCCGGTTGGCTGGAGCAGGACATGGAGCACTTTTTCGGTCCTGATGGAGCCCTGGCGACGCTCAAGGATTTCCAATATCGGCGCGAACAACAGGAGATGGCCGTCGCCGTCGCTCGATCGCTGGAGCGATCGCAACCGCTCGTCGTCGAGGCCGGAACCGGGGTTGGCAAGTCACTTGCCTACCTCGCACCGGCAGTCCAGCTGGCGCTGCGGCAGAATCGCAAAGCGGTCATCTCTACACATACAATCAATTTACAGGAACAGTTGATTGGTAAGGACTTGCCTTTGCTTTCTAAGGTAATGAAGGAGCCGTTCACGGCGGTATTAATGAAGGGAAGGCGCAATTTTTTGTGCCCGAACCGGCTGCGTCAGGCGCGTCAGCAGGCCGGTGAGTTGTTTTCGTCGAGCGAAATGGCGGAGCTCAAGGAATTGGAGATCTGGGCGGAAAAAACCAAGGATGGCAGCCTCAGTGATCTCGACTTTCAGCCCAACAATCGTGTCTGGGCACAGGTGTGTAGCGAGCCACATGTGTGCACAGTGAAACGCTGCGGTGGTGACGGGCGATGTCACTATCAGGAGCTGCGTAAACGGGTCGCTGCGGCCAATGTCGTGGTGGTCAATCATACCCTGTTTTTCACCCTGCTAGGCGGGCAGGATGAGCCGGTTGAGGGCGAGGATCAGGTGTCAGGCTATCTCTTTCCCAACGACTTTGTCATTTTCGATGAGGCCCATACAGTCGAATCCGTGGCCGCTCGACAGCTGGGGCTTGGCATTTCACAGGCGGGGCTGAAGTTCGAATTGCAGCGCCTTTACAATCCGCGTAATCGCAAAGGTCTGTTTGCCATGCTTCGCGACGCCGACGGGGTGCGCGAAACGCAGGGATTGCTTGAGGCGGTCGACGATTTTTTCTCTGAAGTCGAGGGAGTCTGCCACTTTGGTAGCTGGGGGCGCGAATTTCGAGTGCGCGAGCCGGATCTGGTCGACAATTTTCTCGCCGAGTCATTGCTAAAGGTTCGCCAGTTGGCTAACGCCGCAGCGGACCGCGTATCGAACGAAGTCACCAAGCTCGAGTTATTGGATCTGGCGCGCAAGATGGTCGAAGCGCGCAACGGCGTGGCGACATTTCTCGATCAGGAAGCTGAGGGGCACGTCTACTGGGTCGAGCGTTCCGGCTTCGATAGAAATACTATCACGCTCAATGCCGCCCCGGTCGACATGTCCGAGCGCTTGCGTCCGCTGCTATTCGACAGTGGTCAGCCCTGTGTGATGACCAGCGCTACGCTCGGAGTGGGGGATAAGGAGCTGAATTACTTTCGCAATCGAGTCGGCGGCGATGATGCAACCGCGCTGCGCATCGGTAGTCCGTTTGACTACAAAAAGCAGATGAAGCTGTTTCTGGTCAAATCGATCCCGGCGCCGAACGAGCGCGATCACGAGGAGGAGTTGACCAAATGGATCGAGCATTTTCTCGAGAAGAGTCAGGCGCGCGCTTTCGTGCTGTTCACCAGCTATAAGCTGATGCAATCCGTGGCGCTGCGCATGGAAGGCTTTTTCCTCGAGCGTGGTTGGGAACTGCTGTTGCAGGGCAAAGATCAGTCGCGTAGTCGCATGATCGAGCAATTTCGTGATCCGAAGACGCCGAGCGTGCTGTTCGGCACCGATAGTTTCTGGGCCGGCGTCGATGTGCCCGGTGATGCCTTGAGCAATGTGATCATCACTCGGCTGCCGTTCGCGGTGCCTGATCATCCACTGGTGCAGGCACGCGTCGAAGCCATCGAAGAACGTGGCGGCAGCGCCTTCATGGAATACTCGCTACCCGAAGCGATCCTCAAGTTGCGCCAGGGCGTCGGTCGGCTGATCCGTTCCGTAGACGACACCGGCATCGTCGCTATTCTCGATAACCGTATTGTGAGCAAACGCTACGGGAAGAATTTTCTGCAGGCCTTGCCGGATGCGCCTGTGGAGGTGGTGTAGACGGAGGGGCTTGCAAAGCGCGAAATTTTGCCGATATTTCGACTATGGAGCGGCAATTTTCAGCGGTAGTCCAGCAGGTCGATGGGTGGTGGATCGGTTGGATCGAAGAGATACCGGGCATTAACGCTCAGGAGCGCACTAAGGAGGAGTTGGTGGTAAGCTTGAAGGAGGCGCTGGCTGATATTTTTGAATTGAATCGCACTGAAGCCAGAAAAAATCTAGTCGGCGAGTATGAGGAAGTGGCGATTCCTGCATGAAGCGAAAAGCATTTTTGCGGCACCTGTCGCAGCACGGTTGCGAACTTCTTCGGGAAGGCGGACGGCATTCGGTTTGGTGGCGTCCATCCAGTGGTGAAAAATCGGCGGTTCCACGGCACTCTGATGTGCACAAGATTTTAGTGTAGAAAATCTGCCGAGATCTCGGCGTAGATCAGCCGTAGAGCTTACTCGACTGGAAAGATGGAAGATAAAGAAGTGAGCAAGTTGGGGAAAGGAAGCAAACGGGAGAGCAGCAGGGAGCTGATTGTACTGTTTACTGGTTCAATTCTTCTTGGCATCACCGGTTTGTTTCCTATTGGGATTTGTAGATTGGCGACTGAAATTGGATTTGTAGATATTTTCTCACGCTTGGGTAAATTTGGGACCGTTTTCGGTATTGGGACGCTGCTGGCGATATTGGTCTACGGAATTTCGAAGGTGCCCAATGCCGAGGTTTTGGGATGGTTGTTGCTCCTGTTGGCTTTGCTAAACCTTGGAGGATGCGCTGTGATGTTAGATTCTTTTAAAGGGGTTCACTAGCTGATGAGAGTTGATTATTATCCCTTCAACCGCATGCACTGCAATGCCAGCACGCTCATCGCGTCGCGGATCTCGCCTCGGTCGACCATGGCGAAGGCTTCGCTTAGTGGCAGGCGCCTCACACGGATCTGTTCGGTTTCTTCGGGCTCGGCTTCGCCTCGGGTGAGGCCGCGAGCGACGTAGAAGTAGGCGCGCTCGTCCGAGACGGAGTTGGACAGTTGCAGGTCGCCGATGAGGAGTTCGAGGTGCTCGGCGCTGAGGCCGGTTTCTTCGCGCAGTTCGCGATGGGCGCATTCTTCCAGCGATTCGTCGCAGGGGGCGCCGCCTTCGGGGATTTCCCACTCGTAGGTATCGGTGGGATAGCGGTACTGGCCGACCAGCCAGGTGTGATTCTGGTCATCGATGGGGATGACGCCGACGGCGCGGTTTTTGTAGTGCACGACGCCGTAGATTCCGGGCGTGCCGGTCGGCGTGGTGACTTTGCTTTCGATGACGCTGATCCACGGGTTGGAGTAGACCTCGCGTTTCTGGTGGGTGATCCACGGATTGGCTTCGGGATCGATGTCGGCGTCGGCGTTTTCAGGCTCGCTCATCACTTTCTGTCGTGGTTTTGACGAAAATCGTCAACTGCGAACCTGACGGTAACACGATGGTAACAAAGCGTCGGCAGTCTCAAGGGCGATAACAAATACCAAGGGTCGCGATTGGCCCGAATAATAGCCCTAACAAAAATACCAAAATGAAAACCCATGAGACAACCAAAAATCAAAATAATGCCGGAGGACTGCGCTCCGGTTTCACCCTCATCGAACTGCTGACGGTGATGGCGATCATCGCGATCCTGGCATCGATCGCGGGTCCTTCGATGAACAACGCCATCATCACGGCACAAATGACCAAGTCGATGGCCGAGGCGCGTGGCATCGCCATGGCCATGCGAGTCCTTGCCGAAGATGAAGGCGGAGCTTATCCAGACAAGGAAAACATCTACGGCGAGGAAATTTCGTCGTCGAACGATGCCTTTCGCGGATTGTTCCCCAACTACATCGACACGGAATTGCCATTCGCGATCAAGCGCTCGGCATGGGGGCCGAAAGCGGACAACCGATTCGAAGCCCCCAGTGAGACGCTGGAAGCGGGCGAGAATCACTTCGCCTATGTCGCCGGTCTGACGACTGATGCGAGAGCTGACTGGCCGCTGATTGTCGATGGCACAAACGGCAGTGGCACCTACACCGATGTACCGGGGGCTAAAGGTGGCGCCTGGGGTGGTCGCAAGGCGATCGTTGTTTATTGCAGCGGCAAGGCTGCATTGGTTCGCTTGAAAGGCGACAGTGATGCTCGATTCATCCCGCGCTACGAGGACTCGGATGAGAACCTGCTCGATGTGGAATCCTACATGGGCGAAAACGTTCGGCTACTTGATCCAGCGGGTGGCTGAGCGCGGAAATTATCCCCCGATCGAACAGGCGGCCGCCCGTTGGTGTTTTGCGAAACGACTGACGGGCGGTTCGCGTTTGTCAGTGGACGAGATTGTGGGGCAGGCGCGCTACTTAAATCGCCGGATACTGCCACGCTCCCCGGTAGTCGCGGCGCAGGAGTAGGTTGGCTTCGTCGGCGCCGAGTCCGATGATTTTTTCGGTGTCACCATCCCAATCGATGCTGCGACCGAGCTTCCAGCTGAGCATACCGAGCAGGCTCATGTTGGTGGCGAGGTGACCGACTTCGGCGTTGGCCACAGGTTGGCGGTTCGCCTCGATGGAATCGATGAAATCACGCCACAGCGGCGGTACGTTGTGACCGTCTTTTTCGTGATCGAACTGCGGGTCCTGATGCACGGGAGAAGCGCCTTTGGTCGTCGGGTAAAAAGTCCATCCGTCGCGCCAGCCCATGTGAAAAATGCCTTTGGTGCCGTAGAAATAGGTGCCGACATTGGACTTTTCGACATCGTTGCCGCCGAAGCGGCGATGCTCCCAGACGCAGGTAAATTTTTCGAACTCGTAGGTCGCAACCTGATGGTCGGGAGCGTCGGTAGTTTGCTCTTTGTCGTTGAGGACGGGCTCACCTTTGATCGATCGGCCGCCGCTGCAGTGCACGGACTTAGGGAACTTTTCACCGCTCCACCACAACACTTGGTCGAGCCAGTGAACGCCCCAGTCGCCGAGGGTGCCGTTGGCGTAATCGAGGAAATGCCGAAAGCCGCCGGGGTGGATGCGTTTGTTAAACGGTCGCAGCGGTGCGGGGCCGCAGTAGAGATCCCAATCGAGACCTTCGGGAATTTCCGAGTTGGGTGTCGGCGCTTCAGGGCCGCCGCCGGGGCTGTGGGCGAAACAGCGCACCATACCGATCTCGCCGGCGCCGCCGTCGTGGAGAAACTTGATGCCGCTGACGTGGTGCGGGCCGATGCGGCGATGCAGTCCAACCTGCACGGTTTTGCCGGTTTTGTTGGCGGCGTTAAGCATCGCCCGGCTTTCCTGAATGGTGTGGCCAGTCGGTTTTTCGACAAAGATGTGCGCCCCGGCTTCGAGACAGGCGATCGCTTGCAGGGCGTGCCAGTGATCGGGCGAGGAAATGATCACTACGTCGAGCTGCTCCTGCTCGAGCATTTCGCGGTAGTCGTTGTAGGTGTTGGGAAGTTTGCCGGTATCGGCGTCGATCTCGTCGGCGGAAATTTCCAGCCCGTCGGCATCGACGTCGCACATCGCAACGCACTCGCAGCGTCCGTCCTCGAGGGCGACGCGAAGGATATTCATCGCCCACCAACCGCCGGCGCCGATGACGCCGAGGCGATACGTTTTTCCGGCCTTTGACTGGGCCCGAATCCACGGCGCGATTGAGAGCGTGGATGCGGCGGCGGCAGTGGACAGGAAACGGCGGCGGGTGGCGTGCATGGTGGCGTCAGGGTGGTCGTATGGCATTTCTGCCGCAAGATTAAAATGGCAGTTGGCTCGTCCACTCCGGGACCGGCGCAACGGTCCACGGTCTGACGACCACTGCTACGATTCGTCGACTATTTGCGCAGATCGAGGACGGAGACGTCGCCTTTGTCGTTGCGGCAGTAGAGCAGGCCGTTGGCGAGAGTGGGCACGGTCCAGCATTTGGCACCAAGGATCTTTTGTTTCAGCGTTGGCTTGAAGCCTTCGGTGGAAACGGCACCGATCGCGAGTTCGCCGCCTTCGCTGATGGCGATCAGTTTGCCGTCGGCGAGGAGGGCGGCGCCGTGGGCGAACGAAGTATCAGTCCACTTGCTCTCGCCGCTTTCGAGGTGAAAGCATTTCAGGCCACTACCATCCTGACCTTCGTTGCCGTGGATGCCGTAAAGGTAGCCGTCGACGAGCATGCCGGCGTTCATCTGGGTGGCAAAGTCGCGATTTTTCCAGACTTGCTCAGGTTCGCTGGTCGCCTTGTCGTCGGGAAATTTCACCAGAGTTCCGCCTTTGCCGTAGCCGCTGGATACGAATAAGAGGTCGCCGGTAACAATGGGGCTGGCGGCGTTGACTCCGTAGCGGGTCAGCCATTTGATGTCCCACATTTCCTCGCCAGTGGCGCGGTCAACGCAGACGTAGCCGCGCTTGTTGGATACGATCGCCAGATCGCGACCGCCGCGCGTGAGCGGGTACGGCGATGAATAACTGGCTTCACCGTTTTTCGACTGCCAGATGACTGAGCCGTCGTTTTTGTTAAGGGCAAGTCCGGCGTCTCCGGCGGTGAGCAAAAGGCGCTCACCGTCGACCAACGGTGAGCCGGTGAACCCCCAGGTGGGCATGTCGTATTTGAGATCGGTCATCAGGTTTTTGCTCCACTTCACTTCGCCGGTGGCGGCGTCGAAGCAGAATAATTGTCCGCGACGGGCGACGTGGTAGACGACATCGCCGTCGAAGGTCGGCGTACCGGTGGTGCCGCCCGGGTAGTAAAGGTCGTCGAGCGGGTGTGGGTAGCTGTGTTTCCAGATGGTGTCGCCAGTGCTGGCATCGAAGCAATAGACGGTATCGGTGTCTTTGCCATTGTGGCCCGTGGTGATGGCGCGTCCGTTGGAGATGACAAAGCCGGCATGGCCGAGGCCGACTTTGGTTTGCCAAGCGACCTTGGCTTCGCCTTCTGTCTTCCAGCCGGACTCTTTAGAAATGCCGTCGAGATCGGGTCCACGGAAGCGTGGCCAGTCGTCCGCGTGGGCCGAATGGGTGAGCGCGAGAGAGAGCGCGAGCGCCTTGACCGCGTGCATTGGGGGTCGCAAAATAAGCATGTGAAACCTTTTCCGAAACTCGCCGTGCTTGCAACCGTCTTGATGCCCGTATTTGGGGCTTTTTCGCAGAGCGTGGAAACTGAGGTGTGGGGGGTGACCGAGGCGGGTGAGGAGGTGCAGCGGCTGACCCTGACGAATGCTGACGGCATGCGGGTCCAGATGATGACTTATGGGGCAATCTTGCTCAGCGTTGAAACTCCGGATCGCGCTGGAAAAATGGCCAACGTCACCCTGAGTCTCGGTTCGTTTGCCGAATACGAAGCGGGGCATCCGTTGTTTGGATCGATCGTCGGTCGCTACGCGAATCGCATCGATACCGGTGGCTTCACGATCGAGGGCCAGCGTTTTCAATTGGAAACGGTAAACGCAAAAACCGGCGTGCATATTCACGGTGGTGCGACCGGTTTTCAGAACCAGCTGTGGAAGGTGCGCACGCAAAAAGCCGGAGACTCGATATCGGCCATTTTCTCGCTGGTCAGTGCCGACGGGCACGAAGGCTTTCCCGGGCGACTTGAAGTTGAGGTCGCGTATCGACTGGCCAACGACAACTCGCTGACGCTCGATTATACCGCGATGACCGACAAGCCGACGCACGTTAATTTGACCAACCACGTTTATTTTAACTTGGCGGGCGCGGGATCGGGGGACGTGCTCGATCAGCGCCTACGGCTCGGAGCCAGCCGTCGCCTGGTGTTTGACGAGCGTAAGATTCCGACCGGCGAGCTGGTGTCGGTGGCTGGCACACCGTTCGATTTTCGCGAGATGCACGCGATCGGGACGGCGATCGCGGAGGTGGATGGCGGCGGCTACGATCACTGTTATGTGCTGGACGCCGAGCGGCGGGATGATGGGGCGATTTTTTGCGCGGAAGCAATCGATCCGGTTTCCGGGCGAACTCTTGAGGTGACGACGACGATGCCGGGAGTGCAGCTTTACACGGCCAACCATCTGCAGCCGAAGCTAGTCAGCCCAGAGGGCAAGCCGTATGGGCCGCATCACGGTTTTTGTCTGGAGACGCAATACTTTCCAAATGCTCCGAATCAGCCGAATTTCCCCAGCAGTTTGCTGGGGCCGGGCCATTCGTATCGACACACGACAGCTTTTCGCTTCGGTGTGACGAATTAATTTGGCAGAATTGGTGACTCTGCGGGTGCTTGGTGAGCGTAACGACCACCGACGTTCCAGGAAGTTCTGAATCGATCTGCCAAATCGAGAATCCACTGGAACGGGGCGATTTCTTCTGTTAGGTCTGCGACGATGATACCACCAAGCAATAACGACTTCGATGTGGTAATCATGGGCGCTGGATTTGCCGGGCTCTGCCAGGCGCGTCATCTGATGCTGAACGTGCCCGGTATCCGGGTGGCATTGATTGATCCCAGGGTCGGCGATGGTTCGGAGGGGGACTATAAAGTCGGGGAATCCACGGTCGAAATCAGTTCGATGTTTCTCTACAAGGATCTCGGTCTTTACGAGTACTTGATCGACAATCATCCGCCGAAGTTTGGGCTGAATTTTCATTGGCCTAAAGATGGAACGAAGACAGCGGAGTTGAGTGATTACCATCACATCTGGACGAATCGGCAGCCGGAATTGCCGAGTTTTCAGATCAACCGTGCCAGACTGGAGCGCGATCTGCTGCGGATGATCTGTGATCAAGGGGTCGAGTTCTATCGCGGCAAGGTGACCGATTTTGAACTGGGGCCAGGTGACGATCGGCATACGGTTGATGTCAAAGTGGCGGATGGAGGTCAGGTGGTGACCCTGAGCGCTGAGCACTTGATCGATGCCGCTGGGCGGAAGTTTTTGATCGGTCGCAGGACGGACAATTTGATCACCGAGTCGGAGAACTTGTGCGATCTGCGTACCGGGTCAGCTTGGCTGCGAGTCGAAAATGTCGACCGTGAGTTGTTTCACAGTGGCTACGATCCGCACAATGGGGTGGCCAGTCATTTTTACGGGACCAATCACTTCCTTGGCAAAGGCCACTGGATCTGGATGATTCCTATCGATCGCGAGACGCGCACCGTGTCGTTTGGTGTGGTGCATCACATGAACGCGATCAACAGCGATCAGTTGCGGACGAAGGAGAAATTTCTCAGCTTCGTAGAGAATAACCACGAGTTCGTTTCTAAGCTGATTGGCAGCGGAGAGATCGCGGATTTCAAGTATCTGCCGCGGTTGACGCATGTCAGCAAGGAGATGATCTCGAAGGACAACTGGTATGTTATCGGCGACGCGGCGAATATGCTCGATCCGTTTTATTCAGCGGGGCTGGTTATCGCTTCGGTGAACATCACCGGGGTGACCGAGTTGATTCGTGCTAAGAGGGCGGACGAGGCCAATTTTGAGGTGAAGCGTAAGGCGTTCGATACCTTCAACCTGTTCTTCGCGCTGACTTATAATCAGATCTATCGCGATCACGATAAGCATCTCGGCAACGCCAGTGTGATGAGTTGGCGGATCTATCTGGAGAACACGGTGTGGATCCGGTTTTTGGTACCGATGTTCGTCGGACGCTGGCACATGAACCTTGATTTCATCGATAAGTTTAAGATGATTTCCAAGCTGTTGCTGTTTAACGATAACTCGATTTTTCGGGCATTTTACCGTGAGTTCAACGAGGCTGCGGAGAGCGGAAAGAACATCGGTCTGATGGATTACGCGCGGGCGGACCAGTTGTGTCTCGGCTTTGTACCGACCGACTTTGGCAAAGGCTTTCTGCAGAATGCGGTTTACGAGCCGGAGCGGGTCAACGTGTTCAAGGGCATGCGCACGATTTTCTTTTTCATGGCGCTGCTGTTCATCAAGTTGAAATGGCGGGCCAAAGGCTGGGCAGGAATATTTTCTATCGAGACGTGGTGGGTGGCGACGAAGCTATTCGGCCTGAGCGCGTTCACCGGTATGGGGGCGATCGTTCACTCGATCAAGAACAAGGGGCGTCCGAGCAACAGCGATGTCTGCAAGGCGAATATGGAGTTCAACCAGACCTACACGCGCGAGCCTGAGCTTCAGAAGTGGTAGTCGCTGCGAGCGTGAGCGAGTGTCATCTAGCACGCAGGGGGAGATCGTTCAGTCGGCCACTCGCTGACGCTCGCAGCTATACCGGTGGCCTGAAACTGTGGGTACTGGGCTTGGCGTTCTCTTTGAAAGCGAGGAACATCATTCGTTCGGTGACGGCTCGGCCGTCGCCGGCGACATTGTCGACATCGCCGAGGTATTCGAAGCCCATCGACTGGTAGAGCGCGAAAGCGCGATCGTTGTCGAGCACGGTGGTCAGTTCGATGCCGTCGCGGTCGGCAGCGCGGGCGTCGTCGATGAGGATCTGCATCATTTGCGGGCCGAGCTTGCGTCCCTGGTAGTCGTCAGCGATACCGATACCGAGCGCGGGAACGCGGTTGATGAAGTCCCAGAGGAAAAAATATCCGACGACGATTTCGTCATCGTTGAGGAGGACGTAACTGCGGTCTTTTTCGGCAAGAGCGCGGCCGACGTAGCGCAGCAACAATTCCTGGTCGTATCCGTGGGGGGTGAAGCGCGATTGGCTCTGTGGAGAGAGGCTGTCGTGAAAGTGCTGCAGGCGCGTTTCGTCACCGTGAT
Source organism: Verrucomicrobiales bacterium (assembly GCA_037969585.1). GTDB lineage: Bacteria > Verrucomicrobiota > Verrucomicrobiia > Verrucomicrobiales > DEV007 > JBBKXR01. The sequence goes on along the minus strand of JBBKXR010000180.1, from coordinate 26,121 downwards.
GGAGGGTGCGCACGGTCAGCGTCTCGCCGTCGGAACAGATGAGCAGACGGGAATTGGTGCTCATATCTGCGCGGTCGCCTCGTCCGATTTGGCCGGGGCTGATGCGTTGACGGGGCTCGCTGCGGATTCCTTGACGCGGGGCAGAAACAGGCTGCGAATTTCCAGGCCGAGCCACATGAAAATACCCTTTACCAGCAACCGTCCGGAGGCTTTTTTGCAAGGTGCGAAGCCTTCGTGGATCAAGTAACGCCGATCGACATTGCCGCTGCCGTAAGTACCTGCTGCGAGACGTTTTTCTCCAATAACTCCAAGTCGTCGATTATAGAGTGCCATGAAGTCAGCAAACAATTTTCCGGCAGGGCCGTAATAAGGGAATCGGGCAAATTCAAGCTCAGGATCGTCGTGAACCAAGCGCACTGGACCAATAAAATAGGTGCCGATGTCGAGCCAGAAAGCGACATTCATCAGTTCGGCATCGCCGAGGTAGCGGTACTTGTCTTTGTAGAGGGCTTCGTACCAGCGGAAGTAGGAAGTGTGGAACTGCTCGGCGTAATCTTCGAGATCGGTTTTCACGCATTCACCGCTGCTGTCCCTGTCGATGATGGCGGTGGCAAAGCTGACTGCATGGGCGCAGTAATCGAGTCCCTGACTGTAGAGCGGATCGATAAATCCAGCGGCATCGCCGACGCAGATCCAGCCGTCTCCGGAAGCTTGCTCGGTGTAGTAGGGCAGCCCTTTGTAGGAGCGGGAATCTTTCTCGATTGCCACGGCCTCGTCGAAAAGTTCGCGACCGATCGGTTCGCTGAGCAGGTGGGTGAGCAGACGTTCGGAGAGGTTGGCGCCTTCGGGCGGTGTAAACAAACGTGGGTCCCAAGTCAGGCCAGCGGAGACGTCGCCGTTGTTGAGTGGAATGATCCAACACCACCAGCCGCGGCCCATGAGGTGGTTGGTCGCCTGGCTGCGAGGACAGCGAACGGCGTTGGCGTACTCGGGGAAACGCGTCTTCAGGTCGGCGCTGTCGAGGTCTTTGACATTGGAAAAGCGCGCCCACATGGCGGCGGTTTCATGCTGGTCGAGTTGGCGCAAAAGACCCTGCTTGCGGGCGAGGTAGGCGGCTTTTCCGGAGGCGTCGATAACCCAGCGAGCGGTGATCGTTCGGTCATCGCCGTCACGGCGGATAGTGATGGTGTTGTTTCCGAGTCCGTTCAGCGCCACGTCGCGGACTGTGGCCGGCCGTTGAACTTCGCAGCCAAGTTCGGCGGCCATGTCGAGAAGATGCCCGTCGAGCTTTTCCCGGTCGACCTGGTAGGTGGGCAGGCGAACCTGATAAAAGGTGCCGACTTCGGCGCAGCGTGACGGGCAGTTGGTATCGTTCGCGGGACCGTTGAACCACAAGCGCAGGCCGTGCTTGGTGATGTGTTCGCGTGCCAAATAGGCTTCGAGGCCGAGGATGCGGGTCAGGAAACAGCCGGCGACTTCGGAGGTGGATTCGCCGACTTTGCGGTCAAATTCGACGGATTTTTCGACGATGAGAATGCGCAGATCGGGCCGTTTCCGCTTGAGCAGGACGCCGGTCGACGCGCCGGAAAAGGCGCCACCGAGAATAACGACATCGTAGTCGCAATTGGGCTCGGAGTTTTTCGTCTGCGGGTTCATCTATCGATCGGCGGTAACTGCGTTCTGGCGTCGGCAGTACTTAGCACGATACGCTGCCTAGGTCACGCGGGTTGCGTGAGGCTGGGCATTTTGGTGTGAGCGTCCACTGGGTCACCGGCCGACGCTCGGTGGCTGCGAGCGCGAGCGAGTGCCAGCGTGGCGCGCAAGGAGATCGTCCAGTCGGCCACTCGCTGACGCTCGCAACTAACGCGACGACTACTTGAACATTTCGTCGAGCATTTCGCGCAGCTGGGCGGTGAGGATGTCGGAGGCGTCTTTCTGCACTTTGCTGGTGCTTAGCCAGGTTTCGTATCCGCCGAACTTGTGCTGGCCGGGGGTGGGCAGGTAGCCGTAGCCGCCATTGGCGAGCTCGACGACGAAGGTGTCGGCGGCGGGGCTGACGTCTTTCAGCTCGAGGCCGATCTCGGCGATGACTTCGAACGGCAGGGTGCAGATCGCCAGGTCGCCGATGCGGATGGTCTGAATGAGGGCTTCGTAGGTTGGCGGATTATCTATCATCGCGAGGGTGCGCTCGGCGTAGGCTTTGGCGAGACGGGGCAGCTTTTTCTCGCCTTCAGCATCGACCGTGACGATTTTCTCGGCGCGCTCGATTTGCTCGGCGGTGGGTATGCGATGATTCAGGGTGATGGCGCGCTGGCGCATGTCGAGTTTGGCGTCGGCAGATGGGGCGTCGATTTTGCGGATGGCGTAGGTGGCAGCATCCGCGGTCTTGCCGGCAACTTGGCGAATTTGTTCGAATGGTTCGCGGCGTGGGCGTCCCTCGAGGAAGGTGCTGTTGTTGATGTCGCCGCTGGTGCCGTTTGACATCATGGCGACGAAGTCTTTCGCGGGGCTGCCGACGCGGTTGGACATCAGTCGGGCGAACTCGCCGAAGTAGTCGGCGGACATTCCGCTGCCGATGCCACCGACGTAGTGCAGGGAGTAGTTGGCGAAAACGCCTAGCGGTTTCTTTTTGGCATCGGTCAGGTAGAGGACGGAGACCTCGGGATCGGTCGGTCCGGCGGGAGCGATGAGCACTTTGGGATCACTGCCGGGGTTCATTTTGACGATGTCGGTTTCGCCGAAGGGGTTGAGCGGCATTTTGTCGGGTTGCACGAACCAGCGCCGGTTCTGGACTTCGTCAGGGACGTCATGACTGGAGTAGCCGACGTGAGCGGGCTGGACGTTGCCGGCAGCGGTGACGATGGCTTCAGTGATACCGGCGATGAGTTTTTTCTGGTAGGCGAGTTCCTGTGGCGTTCCGAAGCGCGCGTTGGCATGGGGGGCACTGTGGGTGTGCGTCGCGGAAACCATCATGTTCTCGACCGGAATACCGCAGGCTTCGGCGGCGGCTTTCTTGGCGGGGTCGAGTTGTTCGCGGTGTACCATGCAGCTGTCGACGACGGCCATGGCGATGCGGGTTTCGCCGTTCTTCAATACGATGCAGCGCACATGTAGCGGATCGTGGACGGTGTCGATGGGTTTGGGAAAATGCGAGCCGCGCGGAGCAAGAGGAAATTCGGTCGGGGTAATGTCGATGGTCGCGGTGCCAGCTTCGAGTTCGGCGCGGGCGCTGGTCGAGGTCGCCAGTGCAGCGACAACTGTGAGAAGAAATGTGCTGAAGTAGTTCATGATGATCTTTTAGCAGGCGGCGGGGCGGTCAGGCAATGGCGGCGGCGCGGCGGAATTGCGTAAGAAGGGAGCGGTGGAAGTGGCTACCAGTGCGTTGCAGTGTGATACCGGCGTCTCGCCGGTTGGAGCTGGGCGGGTAGAGTCTCGTCCACTGGGACCGCCGAGACGGCGGTTTCACATTCTCGTCCACTGGGCCACTCGCTGACGCTCGCTGCTACGTGGATGCTACTTGAACAGTTCGTCGAGCATTTCGAGGAGTTGGGCGGTGAGAATTTCGGAGGCGTCCTCCTGAACTTTGTTAGTGCCGAGCCAGGTTTCGTAGCCGCCGAACTTGTGCTGATTGGGAGTGGGTAGGTAGCCGTAGCCGCCATTGGCGAGTTCGACGATGAACGTATCGGCGGCGGGGCTTTTTTCTTTCAAGTTGAGACCTATCTCAGCGAAGACTTCAAAGGGCATACTGCAGATCGCCAGATCTCCGATGCGGATCGTCTGAATCAACACTTCGGTGGTCGGTGGGTATTCCGCCAAATTGAGAGTGCGTTCGGCGTAAGGTTTGGCGAGACGTGGCAGTTTTTTCTCACCTTCGGCGTCGATCTTAACAATCTTTTTGGCGCGCTCGATTTGTTCCTCAGTTGGCACGCGGTGTTTGAGAGTGATGGCGCGCTGGCGCATGTCGAGTCGGGCATCGGCGGTGGGCGATTGGATGTTGCGAATCGCGTCGCTGGCGGCGTCGGCAGCTTTGCCAGCGACGATACCGATCTGCTCGTAGTCGGCACGTTTTGGACGGCGTCCGTAAAAGTTGATGTTGTTAATGTCGCCACTGGTGCCGTTCGACATCATCGCGACAAACCCATCGGCGGTGCTGCCGAGACGGGCAGGCATACGGCGGGCAAACTCGCCGTAGTAGTCGGCAGAAAATTTATCGCCGGTGCCGCCGACGTAGTGCAGCGAGTAATTGGCGTATACGCCTAGCGGTTTGTTTTCAGCATCGGTCAGGTAGAGGACCGAGACTTCGGGATCAGTGGGGCCGGCGGGGTTGATGAGTCCGTTACTTGGGTTCATTTTGACGATGTCGATCTCGTCAAAAGGGTTTTTAGGCATGGCATCTGGTTGGACGAACCAACGACGGTTGAAGACTTCGTCGGGGAGATCGCGGCCTGAGTAGCCGACCTTTGCGGATTGAATATTTCCGGCGGCAGTGACGATGGCTTCGGTGATCCCGGCGATGAGTTTATCCCGGTATGCGATTTCCTGAGGTGTGCCCCTTTGAGCATTGGGAGCGGGAGCGCTGTGGGTGTGTGTTGCAGAAATCATCATGTTCTCGACAGGGATGCCGCAGGCTTCCGAGGCAGCTTTTTTTGCGGGGTCGAGTTGCTCGCGATGAACCATGCAACTGTCGACGACGGCCATGGCGATTCGCGTTTCGCCATTCTGCAGGACAATACAGCGGACGTTCAGCGGGTCATTGACCTTCTCCAGAGCAGTCGGGAAAAACTGGCCGCGTGGCATCAGCGGAAATTCGGTCGGCGTAATGTCGACGACTGCGGTGCCTGCCTGGAGTTCGGCGTGGAGTCGGGACGTTGTCGTCGCGAGAGCAGTACTGACGGCGACGAGGAAAATAGTGAGGCGAGACATGCTGTTCTTGTAGCAGCTGGGGAGCCGGTTGCGCAATGGTCGGGGGTCGACGGAATTGCGTAACGTAAGGGGGCGAAACGGCCTTTCATCGTATGGGTTCGTCCATTGGGCCACTCGCTGACGCTCGCAGCTGCGTTCTGTCCGAGACGGCGGAATGACGGTGGAGAAAATCGTTGCCAGAGGTGATCGCATTATCCAGCCTCTGCGGATCATGGGTGTCATTGATTATCTGGTATTGTTTGTCTACTTCGGCGGAATGATCGCCATCGGCATCTGGTCGATGAAGCGGGTCAAGGGGCAGGAGGACTACTTCATGGGCGGTCGCGGTTTCGGCAAATTGCTGCAGACCTTCGCGGCGTTCGGTGCGGGCACGGGTTCCGATGAACCGGTGCGTGTTGGCAGCACCGCCTGGGGCAGCGGCTTGAGTGGTGTCTGGTCGGCGCTGATGTGGCTGTTCGTGACGCCGGTTTACTGGATCACTGCGGTTTGGTATCGGCGCATGCGTCACACCACGTTGGGCGAGTGGTTCGTCGAGCGTTATGAGTCGCGCGGACTCGGTGCGTTCTACGCTGTCTTCGCCATCGTGTTTTACATTTTCTACCTGTCGGGAATGTTCACTGCGGTCTCTAAGGTCGCTGTGCCGCTTCTCGGGGTGGAGGAATTCATGGGGGTGGAGCTGCAGTTTTTCATCGTTCCGGTGATCGCTCTGATCATTGTACTCTACGGCGTGCTCGGTGGTCTGACCGCCGCCTACTTTACCGACTTGATTCAAGGCGTGTTCATCATTCTGCTTTCGGTGTTGCTGATTCCTTTCGGCCTTTGGGCCTTGGTCAAAGAGTTCGGTGATCCAGCGACGATGGGGGTGATGGATGGATTTACCATCATGCATGAGCGGGTGTCGGCGGACAATTTCGACCTCTTTGGCGGCCCGAGCGCCAGCGAATTCACTCCGTTGTATATTTTTTCCCTGACGCTGATCGCGCTGGTGGGCATCGTGGTGCAGCCGCACTTCATTGCTACCGGTGGGGGCACTGCGAAAAGCGAAGACGCGGCACGTATCGGCTTGGTGGTAGGAAATTTTCTCAAGCGCCTGTGTACGGCCGGATGGGCGCTGACCGCTCTAATCGCGCTGGCGCTGCTGGCGGGAAATGCCGAGATCGCGGCCAATCCGGATCACGTCTGGGGAGTCGCGGCGAGGGAGATTCTCGGGCCGCTCAAGCTTGGCCTGGTGGGCCTGATGCTCGCCTGTCTAATGGCAGCGATGATGAGCTCGGCAGACTGCTACATGATAGTGACTTCGGCCTTGGTGGTTCGAAATATTTACGCTCCCTACGTCAATCCCCACGCTTCGGAAAAACGCTACGTCATGGTCGGTCGGTTGACCGGACTGATCATCATTGTCGGCGCCGCTGTGGTTTCTCTGACGATGTCCGATGTTTTCGCCCAGTTCAAACTGGCGATCGAACTGCCGATCCTGTTTGCGGCACCGTTCTGGATCGGCATGTATTGGCGGCGAGCCAATCGCACGGCGGTGTGGATCACTATCGCTTTTTCGGCGCTGTTTTTCTTCGTGTTGCCGCAACTGATTCCGGCGCTGATGCCGGGGCTGCGCAGCGACGAAGGACTGACGGTGAAAACGACTCTTGTGGAGACGATCGTCAAACGCGATGCGACAGCTGCAGATGTTGCCAAGCATGAGGGCTGGTTGGAAGCGACCCAGGATACTCGGAACAAGTATGCCGATGATGAAGAAAAAATGAACTCGGTGCTGGCTGCCATCGGTGCTGAGCCTCCTTTGGCGGCCGTTGGAGCGCCGATTGAGTTCACCAGGAAGAGTGGTGGCCAGGAGATCTTTTGGCGGGGTGGTATCGACGAAGCAGAAGCCGGAGCCAAGGTTGGAAAGGGAGCGCTCAACCTCGACATGATGCTTTACCATCGTCTCGGGCTGGACCTTGCGACCAAGTCAAAGGCGACCCTCGAAGCTTTGCGACTGCCGCCGCGTGTACTGCTGCCGTTTCTGGTATTGATCTGTGTCAGCTTGTTGACCCCACGCAACAGTCCCGAAGTGCTGGATCGCTACTATGCGAAAATGAAAACCGAAGTTGATCCTGACCGTGAGGCGGATGCCGCTAAGCTGGAGGTTGCCTACGCCGATCCTTCAGTGTTTGAATCGAAGAAAATGTTTCCCGGCAGCGAACTTGAAATGCTCAAACCGCGAGCGAAGGATATCGTTGGTTTCCTCGCCTCCTGCATGGCCTGCGTCGCCATCATCGGGCTATTGGTCTGGTTGGCGGGGATCGGTGGGTGATGGGCGATTCGAACAACGTGGACGAGTGGCCTTTTCCACGAACCGGCCAAGCTACTGCCCGTTTTGAAAATCAAACTCCGCGGCTGCCGCTGGCGATTCGATGGCCGCCTCGCTTGCCTTCTCCGCAGCTTTTCCTGATACAAATTCAGCGACCGGTTGCGCCCCGATGAAGGCACGGATCCAAATGCCTGTTAGCTTCGGCTGTTTGAAACTGCGTGACTCCTGGCAATCCCTTATAAATTTTAGTATCGCCGCAATGCGATCTACGGCGCCGCCGGCTGTAGGGGAGTGGTTTTTCGGGTCAAAACCGACCATAGGGACACTTGCTGAATCGGGATTTTCTACGACATCTTTCAATTTCTCGAAATATGGAAAGGGTCCATTGATCTCAAATTTTATCTCAGATTTTTTAGGAATGCTGTCGAGGCTGATGTCACCGCCGATGTAGTCGCCAAATTCACCGGGTTTGTCTCGAAAGGCTCGGAAATCGTATGAGTCATAGAATAGGTAGTAGCGAAATTTGATTGTCCCGATTGTCGTTTCACCACGGTTGTAGAGATTTACTAAATAGGCTGAGCTTTTAGCCTCAGTGCCATCCTGATAACTCTCCGGAACGAAGTCGGGAAGAGACACGAGGGCAGGGCCTGCTTTAACTTTAAAATCGGCCCAGCCTTTCTCTGGTAAAGCGCTGGTGCCGTTCGCCTCAGAGTCGGCAATCCACTGCCTGATAAACTCCTGATCGGCATCGATCAAACTAGTTGCCGGCATGGCGAACTCCTGGCCGTTTTCCAGCGCTGCGACCACAGCGCCGTTCGCGGACCGCAACAGTTCAGCTTTCATTTCCCGTCCCTGAGTGTCGGTGAAAACTCGATAGCGGATGACGCCGATTGCCTCTCGCTTCTCGATAGGCTGGCGGGAAGCTGCCCCTCGAAGTAAGGTAATGTAGGCTGTCTCGCCGAGCCGTCCCTTCAATTCTTTCATCGCAGTGACCTGGAGCCGGGTCTTGCCGTAGAACGAACTATCGGAGGCCTGACTCAGGGATCTTTCGAGATCCTCTTTCAACTCGCGGGTAAATACCTGGTGCTCGCTCAGCCATTGAATCTGAGCGGCGTCGCATTCTGAAAGAAATACCTCCAATTCATGTATGATGCGTGCATCAGGTTCGGCTTCGGCTGCCGCAGTTCTTGCTACTTGCCACAGCGCCGTCAAGGCGAGGCATAGAAGAACGACAATAAGGGGTTTGGTCATCGTTCTACCTGGGTGGGTTTGAGCGAGCGTTCTCATTGGCTGCATCGGGGAACTCAAATACAGGAGCTGTCAGGCTGGGACGTTTGAACCGTTCCTGTGCGTCTTCAGCCCCTTTTCCATAGGTATGTTCTGCGACGAGATTGGTTCCTGAGTAAATTCGTAGCCAGAGGCCGGCAAGCTTTACATCAGGAATATTGAAACTGTTCTTACCGTTCTGGATTGATCGAAGGATGCTTGAAATATCTATGTCGAGGTTTGCGGTATTCGTGACCAGTGCGCCCATGTACTGCCCTAAAATATTTTCGAAGGGATGTGCTCCAATCGTTGTAAAAACAGAGTCGTCACCATAATCGAGCTTGCTGATTTTGGCCTCGCCTCTGAGGTGTTTTGCGCTGGCGCTATTGGTCTGAGGGCCAAGGTGATAGAAAATGTAATAGTGCGCCGTCAGGGCGGGCAGTTCCTCACGCCCGCGGTTCTCTATGGTGACCTCATAACCTTTACCCTCCAGGGTGGCGCCTTGGTGGACACTTTCGGGAACGATGTTGGGATAGGGGCATAGGACCAAGGTTTGCTTCTGAGAGAACTCCAGCGTTGCTTCGGTTACTAACTTTGGGGTAGCTCGATCTGCTTGTTTTTCGATCCACGATTCGACCTTCTTGCGGTCTCCATCGATCAGCGACGCCACAGGCATTTCGAATTCGCTGCCACCTTTGAACGCAGCAATGACTTTGTGACCGTCCATTCTGAGCAGCTCGGCCTCGATCTCTCTGCCTTGTTGATCAGAGAAACGATGAAACCGGACGATGCCGAGAGCGGGCTGAATACCAGTGGGCAGACCCGCCGCGAATTGCGCGATCGTCTTCTCATAGCTAGTCTCGCCAGGGCGTTCTTTCCACTTTTGCAGCCTGACGACGTAGATCCACAATTGACCGTAGAATTCGCCTTTTCCCGCTCTGGCCATTTTGACCTTCAACTGCTGTTCAGGCTCGTCGATGAGTATCCGGCTTTCGGCCAACCAATTGATCTGGTCTGCCGAGCAGGTTTTCAGAAAGCTTGCTAAATCAGTTAGAAGTTCCTGATCTTCGGAAGAAACAACGGCAGGCGCTGGAGTCGTTTGACCGTGCAAACCCGGCACCATGTTCGACGCAAGCAAAGCCCACACGGCGATACCAAGGATGATTGATGAGCGGTTGTGCATATCTATGGGATAGGGGCGAGAGTTTCTTAGCATTTGCTTGCAGAAAAAGTCAAACTGCGAAGTTCGGTTGCATCCGATACGCTTTTGCCAGGCTACGCGCCATGAGGGCAAAAGTGATGGCAAACTCGGGTATTGAAACAATCAGCGCATTCGAGCAATCTGGGGCCTGTCGCTCCGCTAATATTGGATCTATTTAAAATGAAACGCCGCCGCTTTGTCAAAACCTCTGCACTCACGTCGCTGTCGACTTTCTCGATCTTGGCGTCGAACAAATCCAGCATCGCTGCCGAAGCGACCCAGCGTGCGGGCATTGTAGTTGGCGAAGGCGAGCACCGGTATGAAGTGATCCACGACTGGCCAATGTTGCCGGCGAAGTACACGTGGCAGATCACTCACAATGTTGCGGTCGATCGCGATGGATTTGTCTACGTGATCCACGAAGGACAGCTGGAACAACCCGATCATCCGGCGATTTTTGTGTTCGACCCCGAGGGTAAATTTGTGCGCGGTTTTGGCCAGTCCATTCAAGGCGGCGGACACGGGCTCGAGGTTCGGGATGAGGATGGTGAGCAGTTCCTCTACGTAACGGCCTACCTGACCCACAAGTATTTCGTCAAAATGACGCTGACCGGCGAGATCGTCTGGGAAAAGCATGCGCCGATGGAGTCGGGGAATTACGCGCCAGGTGAGGACAAGGATCACGAGCGGGTGTTTGCGCGCGACCGCTTTCAGCCGACCAATTTTGCCTTTCTCGATGACGGCGGTTTTCTGCTGGCCGACGGCTACGGCGGGCACGTGATCCATCGCTACGACAAAGACGACAATTACGTGTCGACCATCGGAAAACCGGGCAAGGGCGACGGTGAATTTTCTTTGCCGCATGGACTTTGGATCGACAAGCGTGGCGAAGGCGAGCCGCTGATCGTGGTCGCCGATCGCTCCAATGGACGCGTTCAGTGGTTGAAGCTCGACGGCACCCATGTGCGCACTGACAACGACTTCTTCATGCCGGCCAATGTCGACGCGCTCGGCGATCTTTTGCTGATTCCCGACCTGAGTGCACGAATCACCCTGGTCGAGAAAGACGGTAAGCTTGTGCATCTGGGAGAAGACGCCGAGTGGCGCAAGGAGGTCGTCAAAGACAACAAGGCAATGCGTAGTAATCCGGCGGGTTGGAAACCTGGAAAATTTGTCCATCCGCACGATGCCTGCTTCGCACCAAACGGCGACATCTACGTCGCTGAGTGGGTGGCGACTGGGCGCATCTCGAAGCTGCGGAAGGTGAGTTAGAAGAGGGCCTTGTGCCGATTGGCGCGTCTTGACTCCCGCGGGCGCGCAGCGCAGTCTTTCGCCGTGAAAATACGCTACTCATTCGATTTCGTTCGCGCGCTCTCGCTGGTGACTCTGCTGGCTTTTTGTGGAAGTGCACTTGGCCAACAGGCGGCCGAGGCAAAGCCCAAAGCCAAACGAAAACCGAATCCGGTATTCGCCAAGGTCGAAGACGATCCGGCGCTGCCTCGAGTGCTTCTGATCGGTGACTCGATCTCGATCGGCTACACGCTGGCTGCGCAAGAAAAGCTTGCCGGTAAGGTGAATTTGCATCGCATTCCGAACAACTCGGGGCATACCGCAATGGGGATTTCAGGCTTACCTAAGTGGTTGGATGCCAGGAACGGTGAGTGGGATGTGATCCACTTTAATTTTGGACTTTGGGACCTTTGCTATCGCAATCCGGAGGCGAAGAATCAGGGCAACCGAGACAAGGTTAACGGCACGCAAACGCATACGATCGAGCAGTACGTCGCAAATCTGGAGACCATCATCGGCGAGTTGGAAAAAACCGGCGCGGCGTTGATTTTCGCCACGACCACACCGGTACCGGAAGGTGAACTCGGGCGAAAGGTCGGTGACGAATTGCGCTACAACGAGGCGGCGCTGAAAGTGATGAAAGCGCACGGCATCGCCATCGATGATTTGCACGCCGTGATGGCCGGCAAAATGGAGGATTACGCGAAGGGCCCGGGCGATGTGCATTTCACAGATGAAGGCTCTGCATTGCTGGCCGATCAGGTGGCGAAGTCGATTGAGGCGCAGTTGCCTGAGGAAGGGAAAAAGGAAGTGCTCTTCGAAGGGAAGGATCTTGACCGGTGGCTGCTCGCCGATGGTTCGTGGGTGATCGACGACGAAGGTGCGATGACCTGTCTGATGGAGACGGTGAAACATCCCAAAACCGGCAAGGAGCAGGTCAGGGGACGAGGCGATATTTGGAGCAAAGAGACTTACCGAGACTTCGAAGTCTCGCTCAGCTACAAGCTCTCCGAAGGAGCCAACAGTGGAGTGTTTTATCGATGCAACATGGACGATCCGGTGCAGGACGGCTTTGAAGTGCAACTGATGGACAATGTTGGCTTTCAAAAAACGCACGGTGAAAAAGACGCCCGTAAGTTGAATGGCTCGTTCTACGACTGCCTCGCGCCGACCAGCGATCCACAGAATCCGATCGGCGAATGGAACACGCTGACCTTGCGCTGTGACGGTTCGATCGTATCGCTGAAAATCAACGGGACGCAGACATTCTCAGTCGATCTTAACGAGTGGGACACGCCGTTGAAAAACCCTGACGGAACTACCAACAAGTTCAAAATAGCTCGAAAGGACGCCTCGCGTGTCGGTCGAATCGGCTTTCAGAACCACGGACAGGTGGTTTGGTTTCGTGACGTCAAGATCCGCCGGTTGTAGCGCGTAGCTGCGAGCGTCAGCGAGTGGTGTCGAGGGTGGAGAACCACTGACGAACGTGAATCAACGTCCACTGAATACCACCGAGTGATTTCGACAGGATTAACATGATTTTCGATGATTTTACTCGTCCATGGGCGGTAATGGAATCCGTTAGCTCTTAGCTCTTAGCTCTTAGCTCTTAGCTCTTAGCTCTTAGCTCTTAGCTCTTAGCTCTTAGCTCCTAGCTCCTAAACTAAGTTCAGTGCGTCGTCGGTTTTAGCAGGAACAGGCCGTGGGTAGCCATGAAGCAGTCCTCGGCATCCATGGTTTTAAATTCGTGACCGGCTCCCCATGAGTCTGAGAAGATGATGCGATCGGTTTTGTCATTGTAGCCGATGATCATACGCATATGGCCGCCGCCCGACTGCATATTGATGGCAGGTTCTTCCTCGTAGTTGCCGAGTTCCAGCGCCCATAGAAGTGGTATACCTTCGTCGATGTATTTGTGGATCAGTCGATCGAATTGCTTCCCGTCGACTGGTTTGCCGCGGGACATGTTCTTGTCGACTTCGCACAGGCGTCCGTCCTGAAACATCACGCCGAGCGGCTCGAAACGGGTTTTAAAGAGATGATCAATCGCGCCAAGTTCTTCGATGATGGAAGCGCTTGTGGTGCCTTTTTCCGGGTCTGCACCCGAGATTTGCGCGAGTTGGTGCTGGTCGCAGGCAATGCCATAGTATTCGAACAGGCGCTGTGTCGACGCGACCACACAGTAACCTTTTTGTCCCTGATCGACCATTGGCAGTTTGTCGACGAAGACATTGCCGTCGTCGTCGCGGGTGACATTCTTTGGCAGGTCGGAGAGACTGACGCTGGCGCCTGCGCGAGAATTCATGGCTGAGGCATAAGAGCCAGTGGCGTCGCGTCGCGCCATCCGAAGCCGAAGGAACTCGGTGTTGCCGGGGGCCTCCGGATTGTGCTCAAGCACCGCCATGCCGCGAGCAGAGATCCACGCCCAGCCTTCGGTCAACATGCCCTGCGCAGGGTTGGCCTTTTTTCGTTTCGGGCGAATCTCGAGTTGGGTGCCGATTGCCTGGCCGGCGAGTTTGAGGCGTCGTTGAAATTCTGATGCCCCGATCTCGCCGCCGTCGCCTCGGTTATAAATCGAAACGGTGATGCCGAGAAGTTTGCCGTCTCGAAAATCGACGATGGCTTCTTCGATCGGTACCTCGTTGTCGAACAGTTTTAAGTCGACCGTAACGTTTGAGAACGGTCGGCGCATGAACAGGGCGCGTGTGCGCTCCTTGGTCAGCCATTTGAAATATGGATTCTTCTTTTTGCCGTCGCTGTCTTTCAACTCGCCGTCGCCCTGGTCTTTGTCGGTAAAAATTTTGTCGAGCTGATCGGGCGTCAGTTCGAAAGCCGAGGGGAGTGTTATCAGCGGATCGAGGTCCGCTTCGAACTTGTATTCGTTCTGTGCTAGCAGGGTTTCTGCGGGTAGCCACAGGGACGCGCCCAGCAAGAGGGCAGACCATGAGATAAGGGAGTTGGTGCCGCGCATGCCGTATGTTTACCCGTTTGATGGCTCTGGTTCGAACCTTTTTTGCATCAACGCGCCAGCATGAAAGGTTGCCTCGCTCGGGCGGGAGGCTAACTTCTTGACGATGAAGATTGGACTTATTTCTGCGGCCACTTACCGACGCGGCGACCAGCCGATGCGTCCCGGGTCGCATCACGGAACGGCGTTTGCAGCGACTTTCAACGGCTTCGATGAGGAGGAAGTCAAAAAGTACGAGTGGACTTTCGTGAAGGCGAAAATGCGCATCGAAGGATCGCAGGTGGTTAAGGTATGGGACAAAGACAAGGTCTGGGCTGAGCGCCTGGCGAAAGCCTGCTCGATTCCAACGGTTTGCGATACGCCGGAAGAATGTTGCGAGGGCGTCGACTTGGCGATCATCGTTGATGACGGCAGTGGAGAGCAATCACGTTACGCTGAGTTCCCGCTGAAAAACGGTATCCCGACTTTCTGCGATAAACCGCTGGCGATGACGGCGAAGAAAGCCAAAGCGATCGCCGATATCGCCGAGGCGGCAGGTACGCCGTTTATGTCGGCGAGTTCACTGCGCTTCGTTCCTGACATTATTAAACTGCGCGATGAAATTGCCGATCTGGAACCGGTGCATCTGGCGCAGACGATCTGCGGCAACGAGTTGATTTATTACGGCATTCACGCGCTATCGATGGCCTATGCGGTGTTTGGGGACAGCGGCGGTGCGGTATCGGTGGTCAACGTCGGCCAGCCGGGCTTGAACATTGTGCGGGTGCGTTTTGCTGATCACCGCGATATCGTGTTGATGGTAGGAGAGGGCGACTGGATGCGTGCCGGGTATCAAATCAGCGTTTTCGGAAAGGGCGGCTGGAAAACGGTCACGCCAAACTTGGAAAATCTCTATACCCACCTGCTGAAAGAGTTTCTCAACTACGTCGAAACCGGCACGACTCCGGCGACGATCCGTCAGGAGGTCGAATTGATCGCTGTGCTCGAAGCCGGGGAAAGGTCGCTCAAGGAAAATCGCGAGGTCACCATCGCAGAAATGTTCGAGTGATCGTTTTTCTACAACGCTGATCGGGCGCCAGCTTCGCGACCGACGAGCAACGCGGAAATTGGCGGAAAGGCGGTATTCCTCCTTATCGCAACCGCGTAAGCGGCATTTTTTAGATATTCTACAATTTTCCATAAAGTGCAGAACGCTGGACGGGCTACACTGGTATCGTGCAAATTTTCGAGATCATTGCCCGCAACTGGAAGCCGGGAATCGGCGACCCGACCTTCATGGGGTGGCTTACGGTGGTGGCGTATTTCATCGCCGGAGGGTTGCTGCTCTACAAACGTAAACTGGCGATCAGTCTCTACCCGTCGGAGTGGGCGCAGCATCGGTTGATCCTGCTGGTGCTGGCGCTAGCCATGTTTGCTCTTGCGATCAACAAGCAGCTCGATCTGCAAACCTTCGCTACCAATGTCGGACGGGATCTTGCTGAGGCTCAGGGCTGGTATGAAAAACGTCGGCTGGTGCAAGTCATCGTGCTGGGAGTGATCGGTGCGCTGGGACTCGCGATCGCATTCGCGATCGTGCGCATGCGTGGAGTAATGAAGGCCCATCGACTGGTGCTGTTCGGCATGTTGTTGGTGGTCGGGTTTGTCGCGATGCGGGCGTCGTCGTTTTTTAAGGTCGATCGACTGCTCGGCTTTCAGATTGGTGGAGTGAAGATGAACTGGGTGCTCGAGTTGGGTGCCATCGCGGTCGTGATCTGGTCGGTGCTGACCAGTTTATCAATGCTCCGCAAAGTAAAGCGTCAGATGCGTGCGCAGACGTCACCGCTGCTTTGAGTGGATCCGACCCGGCCTGACTCGATAGCGTGCTTGCGAAAACAGTGCCATCGGTCTACCAATCCCGGCACTGCCTGATCAGAGAACCATTTTTCCCAATACAAGACTATGAGCTACACACAAAAAGCCAAAGACCTCGGCATCGAATTTTCCGCCAAAGAGCCGGGTTATCTGAATCTCTGCATTCGCACCGGTAACCTCCTGATCACTTCCGGACACGTCAGTGACAAAAAGGGAACTCTAGGCAAAGACGTCTCGGTCGAGGAAGGTTACGCCGCCGCTCGTGACTGTGCGGTGAAGATCCTTCAGTCGGTCCATGACGAACACGGCACGCTCGATGACCTGCGGGTGATCAAGTTGCTCGGCTGTGTCTATTCTGCCGGCGACTTCACCGATCATCATCTGGTGATCAATGGTGCCTCAGACCTGTTGCACGAGATCTTCGGCAAAGAGCCGGGAACCGACGGCTATCACGCTCGTAGCGCGGTCGGGTTCTCCGCACTTCCGACCGGCGTCGCCGTCGAGGTCGAAGCGATCTTTGAGGTGAAATCCTAAGGGGTTCTTAGAACTACTCAGTGGCGAAAATTGAATTCAGTTTCGCTGCCAATCGGAAGCCACCTTTTTGTAGGCGTTCCTTGAGGAGATCGACGGTCCGGGCCCGGTAATCGTAACCGAGGCTCGGCGGTTCCTGAACATTGAGAATCCAACTGGACCGCTGAGCGCCGAAGTCGTAAACCGCATCGCGCGCGGCTTTGCTTTCTTTGGCCCAGTCAAGAAAGTCACCGGACTGCCATTCGGCGATGTCGCTTTTGCTGCCACGATTGAGCATGATGGTGAACTCGGTGTAGCTGAGTTCCTGTGATTCGATCAGCGCTTCATCCCACAAGCGGTGCAGGGTGATCTCCTCGCCGAACCATTCGACTTGAATACGATTGCCGCCCTGATCATCGCGTCGCCCGACGTGTAGCGGCTGGTGAAGGTCGCCGACGAAGTGGACGAATAAGGCAAGCGCTTCGCGTTTTTCGATGACTCTTTTCTGGGTGATGGGCAGGGGACTTTCGCCACGGCGTTTCTTAGCGGGTGCCTCGAGCGTCAGTTCAGTTGCGCTTCGGTCGCGCAGGAAGGCTTCGAGTTTTTCCAGTGCGGCGAGAATGTCGCCGCCTTCGTCGCGCTTCAGTTTATCGAATGTCTCGTCATCGTCGATAGAGATGTAGTGCCAGATTTGTATGAAATCCCAGCTTGGGTCGGAACGGATATGATCGGCCCACGTCGAGATCTCGGCGAGTGATTCTCCAGCAGGAAGAATTTTCTTCAGTCCTTCGCGGGCTGCCGGGGTGAGATTGCGCTCGGCGATTTCTGATGTGATGCGGTGTCCATTTTGCCCCCAGGCGTGGGCTTGGTTGCTGGTGATGAGCTGAGCGGCAAAGATCAGAAATAATCCGACGAGCGGAATCGGCAGGGCGGGGAGAGGCAGGCGTTTCATAGCGGGATAGAAACGACAGGCTATCATTCAAAACGGGATTCATGCAATCGGCAGTGTCGGTGGGGAGGGAGGCGACGATAAACAGATTTTTACCGTTATCGGCCATCCTTGACGGAGTCAGAAAGTGTTGCTCTATCAATGAAATCTGGTAGGATTTTTCTATGAAACTTCGACTTCTAGGAATCTCTCTTCTGGCTGCTTCGGTGGCATTGATCTTCAGCTCCTGCATGAGCATGCCTTCTCCGGGTGGCCACGGTCCCAGCGGACCAAGCTTTTCCAAACCCAACATGCATGCCCCGAGCCCGGGTCGTTTCCCGCGCCCGTAACTCGGTAACACGACTTTTTACAAAAACCGGGCGATCGATTCTGTCGGTCGACCCGGTTTTTTGTTGCCCACAACATGGCATTGGCGGCGCTTCCGCATCGGCTTGATCGGTGACGATTCCCGTTTGGTTCATTCCAGGTGCCGTTTCGCCTGATTTTCAGGGGGGAGAAGCCCGAAAACTGCAGGATGCGATGTGTCTTGGATTTCCAGTTGCGAACCCGCGGGCAGGGGCCTAGAGTCCGCGTCTGCTACTTAGGAGGTAGGTAGAGACTTGGCTCAGCGTCTGACTTGACACTTCGGCTAAGTTTCTTATTCACCTCCCACAATCTATTTTTTCCCATGAAGGCCGAAATTCACCCCGATTACAAGGAAACCACCATCCAATGCACCTGCGGCGCCGTCTACCCGACGCGTTCGACGGTGAATGACCTGCGCGTAGGTATCTGCGCCGCTTGTCACCCGTTCTTTACGGGTGAGCAGCGTTTTGTCGATACCGCAGGTCGCGTTGAAAAGTTTGCCAAACGCTACGGCGATTCGCAGGAACGCCGTGTTGAGAAGCCGCGCCGCGAAGTCGAACCTCAGAAGCCACGTAAGCCGAAAGAGGAAAAGGTCGAACCGGAAGAATGGACTCATGATGCGCCCGAAGGCATCACTGCTGCCGAAGCCACGGAAACTGCTGCTGAAGCGGAGTCCGCAGCCGAGGCGAAGGTCGATGCCGCGCCTGACGCACCTGAGGCCAAGGCCGAGGCCGCGTCTGACGCGCCTGAGGCCAAGACCGACGCGCCTGACGCACCTGAGGCCAAGGCCGACGAGAGCGAAGCTTAGCGCCTTCCGGCGACAGTTTTTTAAACGGTGACGGCGTGCCAAGGGCGACGCTGTCACCGTTTTTTCATTTCTATTTTCACCGACCGATCGAACCGCGGTGCTTGCCAATCGGGCAGCCATCACGGTCCGATAGTTTTTTAGCATGGATTACAGCAGCCTGATCGAAAAAAAGCGCCATCGCTTCTCCGAGCTTGAGTCGGAAATGTCGGAGGAAGGTTTTTACAGTGACGCCAAGAAGTCGGCGGACGTCATGCGCGAGCACAAGCGCACCGCTACGCTGCTCGAAAGCTGGGAGAATTTGGAAAAGATGCGCGCTGACCTCAAGGGCAACCGCGAACTGGCCAGTTCCGATGATCCGGAGATGGTGCTCATGGCCGAGGATGAGATTCCCGGACTCGAGCAGCAGATCGAAAAGCTCTCCGGCGAGATGCAGTATATGTTGCTGCCACATGATCCAACCGAGGATCGCGATGCCATCGTCGAAATCCGGGCGGGCACAGGTGGCGACGAGGCCTCGCTGTTCGCCGGCGATTTGATGCGCATGTATCAGCGCTATGTCGAAACGTCTGGGTGGAAAATCGAGGCAATCGACAGCAGCCCGTCCGATGTCGGTGGCTTTAAGGAAGTGGTATTCAAAGTGTCGGGTGACGAAGTGTTTCGTTTTCTAAAATACGAGAGCGGCGTGCACCGCGTGCAGCGAGTTCCAGACACCGAGACTCAGGGACGCATTCACACTTCGACCGCGACCGTGGCCGTCTTGCCCGAAGCCGAAGAGGTCGACGTCGAACTCAAGCCCGACGATCTGCACATTCAGGCGACCCGCGCCGGCGGTCCCGGCGGTCAGCACGTCAACACCACCGACTCGGCCGTGCAGGTGACTCACTTGCCGACCGGCATCATGGTCAAATGTCAGGACGGTCGCAGCCAGCCGAAGAACAAGGAAAAGGCGCTGATGATTTTGCGTGCCAAGCTGCTCGAGCGAAAGCAGACTGAGGAAGCGGAGAAATACTCAACGCATCGGCGCAACCTGATCGGCTCCGGTGGTCGCGAGGAAAAGATTCGCACTTACAATTTCCCCCAGAACCGACTCACCGATCATCGCATCGGTCTGACCCTCTACAATCTCGACAACATCATCGCCGGCCAAATGGAAGAGGTCGTAGAAAAGCTTCAGGCATCAGAGATGGAGGATCGCCTCAAGGAAGCAGGCATGGAGTGATCGGCAGCTATGACCACGGTTCTCGACATCCTGCAAAAAGGCACCGACTTCCTCGCCAAAAAAGGCGTAGAAGAAGCGCGGCTGAATATGCAGCAAATGCTCGCGCATCGCCTCAAGTGCGGGCGCATGCAGCTCTACGTCGACTTTGATCATCCGCTCGACGATGCCGACGTTGAAGTGTTGCGCGACTGGGTCAAGCGACGCGGCGATGGCGAACCGTTGCAGCACATCCTCGGCAGTGTCGAATTTTGCGATGCGGAATTTGTCGTCGATGCGCGCGCGCTCATCCCGCGCCCGGAGACCGAGGAATTGGTCGAAAAACTCTTCGAGCGATTCAAGACTCCGCCGTCACGGCTGCTCGATGTTGGTTGTGGCTCGGGCGTTATAGGCTTGTCGCTCGCCAGGCGATTTGGTGCCGAGACCGAAGCTGTATTGATCGATGTCTCGGATGACGCGCTCGCGCTCGCCGAGGAAAACCGTGCCGCATTGCAGTTGGAAAACGCCCGTGTGCTGAAGTCCGATCTCTTTTCAGCGATCGAGCCGGGCAAGCACTTCGATCTGATCGTCGCCAATCTGCCCTACATCGCAGCTGACGAAATCGCGACACTGGACCGCGAAGTGCAGCGTGATCCGCGGGCGGCGCTCGATGGGGGCGCGACCGGGCTGGAAATCATGCAGCGGTTTTTAGTCGATTGCGGCGTTTTTATGGGAAAAGGTTCGATGATTGCGATGGAATTTGGCGAAGGTCAAGGCGCTGCGCTCAGATCGGCTGCTTCCCATGCAGGTCTGGAAAATGTCGAAATAGTGAAAGATTTGTCCGGTCACGAGCGTTTCCTTTTTGCTGGTATTTCCAGAGATTCCTAGTATTACAGCCGACCGCTTGAGCGTGGTCGGGTGCCCCCACCTATAAAACTCAGCTATTTTCTCAAACTCCCATGGATAAGTTCATTGTTCACGGCGGCTCCCGCCTTTCCGGTAGCGTCAATGTCAGCGGTTCGAAGAATTCTTCGTTACCGATTCTCGCCGCCACTCTTTTGACTCAAGAGCCGTGTGTGATTCGTCGCGTGCCGGATGTCAGCGACACCAACTACATGGTGCAAATTTTGCAGAATCTGGGTGCCGAGGTGCAGCGTTTCAGTGGCACGGTGGAGATCAAAGCCGAGAATCTGACCTCCGACGCTCCCTACGAGTTGGTTCGAAAAATGCGTGCCTCGATCTGCACTATGGGCCCGCTGTTGGCGAGACTCGGTGAGGCCAGCGTATCGCTGCCCGGTGGATGCGTCATCGGCGATCGGCCGGTCGACCTGCACTTGAAGGGCCTCGAGGGACTCGGTGCCAACGTCAATGTCGAGGGTGGCAATATGCTGCTCACGGCAAAACAGGGGCTGCGGGGTGAGGAGATCAATTTACGCGGCAAACACGGTTCGACGGTGCTCGGCACGGACAACGTCATGATGGCGGCGACCTTGGCAAAAGGCACGACCATTATCGAAGGCGCTGCCGGCGAGCCGGAGGTCGAAGATCTGGCAAATTTCCTCATCAAGATGGGCGCCAAAATCGAAGGAGCCGGCACACGACGCATCGTTGTCGAAGGCGTCGACGAATTGCATGGCGCCGAACACACCGTCATTCCCGATCGAATCGAAGCGGGAACTTTTCTCGTCGCAGCAGCGATTGCCGGCGACGGGCCGGTGACATTACACCGTGTCAATCCGAAGCAACTGACGGCGGTCACCAAGGTTCTGGAAAAAGCCGGCTTCACGATCGCATCGGACATCGAGGCTCAGACGATGACGCTGAACAATGGCGCCGGGCGAAAAGGTTGTGACATCGTCACCGAAGCGTATCCGGGATTTCCGACCGACATGCAGGCGCAGATGTGCGCGCTGTTCGCGACCACGCCGGGCATCAGCGTTGTCACTGAAAAGATTTTCCCCGAGCGGTTTATGCACATCCCCGAACTCGCCCGGATGGGCGCTGATATCGACCGTGAAGGCTCGACTGCGATCATTCGCGGCGTCGATCACCTGAGCGGCGCACCCGTCATGGCCAGTGACCTGCGCGCTTCGGCAGCCTTGGTACTGGCGGGATTGAGCGCCAAAGGTGCGACGGAAATTTCGCGCGTTTACCATATTGACCGAGGCTACGAGCACATCGACGAGAAGCTCATCGAACTCGGTGCCAAGATGGAACGCGTAAAGGCGTAATCTGAAATCTACAACTACGATTGGCGCATCGTCGGTTTCGGCGCATGCTGTGAGGTGATGAAAGTGTTACCGTTCCTTTTTGCCTGTGTCATCATTGCAGCCTCCGCACCGACGGCGGGCGCGGAGGATACGGAGTTCATTCCCAAAGGTTCTTCGGCATGGCGCGAGGCATTTGATCCACCGTTTCACGAGCCGACAGAGATCGGTCGCGATTCGGGTTTGCGCAAACAACTGTTCGATCTGTTGCGTCCCGGAATCGAGAAGCAGACCAAGGAGAGTGTGCTTTTCGAGGGCAGTGTCACGGCCTACAAAAATTGGGCCCTGTTCGTCGGTCGAACCCTGGACAAGGCCGGTAAGAACTCGATCGCCTTCAAACCTCACGGCAATGACGACACCGTCGCCCTGTGGTTACGTACCCGCGAAGGCTGGCGGTTGGTCGACTACGAAGCCGGGCACAGCGACGTGTTCTACGTCATCTGGAACGAACAGTACGGCGTGCCCAAGGCGTTGCTGGGCTTGGGCGAATAGTAGCAGTGCTTGAGAACGGGGTAGTTTGCCGATACCCTGATGGTAGAGATTAAACTCATACGACCATGGATATCGCGACCCTAACTTCATTCCTCGGCTGGTGCTCGGTCCTCAACCTCGGACTGCTGTTGCTTTGGGCGTTGTTTTTTCTGGTCGCACCGGATCTAGTCTATCGGACTCAGAAAAAATTCGTATCGATCTCGCGCGAGAATTTTGACCTCGTCATGTATTCATTTCTCGGACTGTTCAAGCTACTGGTCCTGGTTTTGAACATTGTTCCCTGGATCGCTCTGCGAATTATCGGCTGAAGCGCTTTGTGGAATTTTCTCCGCAGGCGAATCTACCGTCGGTGCTGTATTAGGCTTTTTGCCTTGCGGCAGCCACACGATCGAACTGATGCCCATCATGTAGGGGTCGAAGTCGGGTGACTGCGGTTGATAGGGGGGCATGCATGGCCACCAACCTTCGACCGTTCCAGGACCGACGGCGATGGCACAAACAAACTTGGCTTTGCGCAGAGCGGCATTTTCCTCGTCGTCCAATTTCCACTGGAACTCGAACTTCTTGCCAGGCAGTTTCTGAGCTTCCTTGGGAATGTCGATCAGGCCGAAATCGATACCGTCGGCGTAGAGTAAAAGATGACTCGCCGTGCTCCAGTCGGGACCGAGCACGGAGGCGTTCAGCATTCGTTCTGTTTCGTCAAACGTCAGGTGGCAGAGCAGGCCGAAGCTCACCTCAGTTTTTCCGGCGACCACGGCATCGACAGCCGCCGAGATATCAATCTTCGACACGTCAGTGTCGTCGACCGGAATGTACGTGCGAGCTTGTCCGGGAATGACGAAATTGATCGAGTGCGAATCGCTGGCCCCGATTCCGGCGAGGCGATGGCCGGATTTGAGGAGGGCGAACCAGTCGTAGATCAACTGCATCGGATCTGTCTGCTGGGCACCCGAATTGATTAACTCGATGGCATTGGCCTCCAGCTTCCGGCCTTCGCGAAAGGTTCCGGTCAGCGGATCGAACACTTCCTCACCGAGCGGAACAAAGCCGCCGTGAATGTCGCGCGCATGGTTGAGGATGCAGACTTTGACGCCCGGGGTCTGATAAATATTGGCAAAAATCTGTTCCCACGGGCGCAATTTGTGCTCGGCTACCGGTGCGTTAATGGTGACCGGAAAGCTGCCGAAGTGTCCCTGTGAAGTCGTGACTTCGCATCCAATGACCGAAGTGAACCATTTGACCGCGCCGATGCGTCTCGCCTCTTTGCTGTAGTCGATGTGTTTGTTGTGTTCCGTTGAGACGGCTAACTCAACGCCTTCTCCGGCCAGGCTGACTAGACGCTCGACCAGTGTTGCGTCGCCGTGGCCGGCAAATTCGAGCGTGTGCAGGTGGGGGTCGCAAGACACCAGGCCCTCGGTTGGAACCTGATGCTCGAGCGTGAATGGCGGCAGCACACTGGACTGACCGGGAGCCAGAGTCAGATCGGCGCTCTCCAGACTGTATTCAAAACCGCGGCCCGCGTAGACGCGATATTTTCCTGGATAGAGATCGGCACGCACTTTGCCGTCGAGACAGTAAACGACCCCGCTGCGCACCGCGTGCTGATTATCCGAGCGATTGCTGAGTAGTGCCAGACTGCCGCTGCTCGCATGCACGATGGTGAACCGACACGGAATCGGCGCGCCTTCGCTGTCAACGGAACTGAGCACCACCGAAGCACCATAGGTCAACGCGCCAACCGAGGTCAGTGAGACTTCACCGACGCGGATGTCATCGGGCGTCGCCGAATCGCAGGCGATCTCAAGCAGATTGTCGACCGGTTTAAGCAGAGCACCGTTGAGCGGAAACGATTTGTGCATATCGTTGTGATCGCGGTCGAGCGTGCCGATGATCGTGCCATTAAGACTGACCGACCATTTCTGTTTCACATCGCTCTGTCTCAAGGTCAGCGCGGTGAAGATGGTGCGGCTGCCCGGAACATCGAAGGCCGCCTTAAAGCCGCCGCCGAGAGGCTTTTCCGGGAAGTGTGACCACTCGCGCGGCTGCGCATTGCGCAAATGATGAAAGCCGTTGTCGATGATCAACTCCTCTCCGGCCAGCGCAGTGCTACCGTATTGAGCCAGCAGCACCACCGCCGCGCCGACAAGAAGCTTGTGCCTGAACCGATCGATCCGAGCAGGCAGTGGCGAAATTGAATTCAGAAATGTCTCGGACATCGCGCCAAATTTGACCCGCGCAGTGACGCTTGTCCACCAACCAAACGCCTGTCGGCATGGCACAAAAAAGCACCGAAATAATCGGTGCTTTCCGTGGCCAGAAGCCGGCTGTTCGATCGCCTGCTTAGTTTTGACCGTGAATGGTGTTGGCGATGCCGATACTTCTGCCGTCATTGCTGAGGCTCAGTAACAGCTGCGTCAGGCTCGGATGGTTCTGGACGATCTCTTCGGCGAGCTGGCGGAGTTCGGCTTCGAAGGCATCGCGGACCGCAGGGCTGCTCTCATACGCGCGGCTGGGCGCGGCCGATGCAGCGTTGAGGACTTTCAAGTTTCGTTCGTTTCGTTCGGTATCAGGGTTATGGTAATCCATGGCTGGGCTTGTTGGGGTGGTTGTTGGGTTCAATCAAATCGCGGTTAAAATGTTTAAAGCGCACGGATCGGCAGGGGAGTTGGCTGAGCGGGCGTTTCGCAGGGAGTAGTGGAACGGTAAAATCGGAGGAATCGAGCGGGAGAAAATCGCAATGAAACGGAAGCAATCAGACAGTCGCAGTCGCCGGCGTCTTACCGATGTGACCTTTTTCGAGAAGCTCCCGCAGCTTCTCTTTGACCAATGCGTGAGCGGTGTCGGCGTTGTTCTTCCCGTAAATGCCCTGCGCCGTCAATTCCTCGAGAAACGCCTTCACCTGAGGCGTAGTCGAGATCGTGATCTGGACGGTATCCAGCGTATTTTTGGGGCGAGCCATCTAGGACAAGAATGGGATAAGTATGGAGTTTTTATCGGATAATTATACGGTTGGTCAAGACTTTTCAGTAAATTATCCGATTCTTTTTGGATAATTATCGGTCGTTAATGCTTAGCATTATTGTTATGAGGCGCTGTATGCCTTGTGAAACCTGCGAATGTGTCCGTTTCGCCCTGAGGCGGCAGAATTCCGAGAAACCGAATTTTAAATCGGCGAAGCAGCCACCTTTCGGGGAGGCGAGCCCGAGCATCAGGACGTTTATCGGCACAACACGGAATACGGCTACTGCCGAGCGGTCATTGACCCGAAGTCGGTGAAACTTGGGCTGACTTGAGCGAGGGCCGGGTTGTGACGAAGAGTCGTGGGCATGTTCGAAAGTGACGAGCGGCACCCGCCAGAGCGAGGCGAAAGCCAGAGCCGAGGCAAGCCTCCGCTCTCCCTGTCGGCGGCAGCTCGAGCGGAGTGCGCGTGGCTGGCCCTGAGCTTTACCCATATTTTCGTGTTCAATGCTGCGTCATTATGCCGAAGGCATAACAGCGATTAGCGCGGGGTTGAGGGAGTGAAGCGACCGATACCCCGGCTAAAATCAGGTAACGGAATCGACCCTGGAAGGGTCGCAGCGGCGAGCGTAGTGCTTGGCTCCGTTCGAGAATCGTAGGGGTGCGTCTGGCGCTGGCACGCGGCTGGCATCCCTCCGGGATGCGCGTCAAGTTAAGGCCGAACAGCGGGCTGGGAAGCCCGCTGGACGCGCACGGGGCAGGAGCCCCGCGCACGTCTCACGGTCCTCCGGGC
>JBBKXR010000179.1:0-10911 GCA_037969585.1 Verrucomicrobiales bacterium | reverse complement strand
AGGTGGGTGTAGTAGTCATCCATCATGTCGCCGAGGAAACCGTGGAACAGGTCGAAGCCGCGGTCGTGGGGACGGTCCGGCTTTTCCATGCCGAGGTGCCATTTGCCGACCAGCGCGGTGTGATAGCCGGCGGTCTTGAGGACGGCGGGCAGCAGTGGGATGTCTTCGCGCAGCTTGCCCCAACTGGTGGGGCGGTCAGGGAGTGGTGTACGAATCACACCGGGCACACCGGCGCGGTCGGGGTAGAGGCCGGTCATCAGCGAGGCCCGGCTCGGCGAGCAGACCGGGCAGTTGGCGTAGAACTGATCGAAGCGGGCGCCGGCGTCGAACAGTGCGTCGATGTTCGGGCTTTGCAGATCGGTAGCGCCGTAGCACGACAGGTCACCATAGCCGAGATCGTCAACGAGGATGACGATGACGTTGGGCTTTCTTTCGGCGGCGTAGAACGGTGTCGCGGAGACAGCGATGATCAATAGAATCGCGAGGAAAACGCGCAGGAAGGTTGCGGGCATGACGGTGTGCGCGGTAAGATGGCGGGTGATGAGAAAAACGACAACGCGTTCGATGACTATGGTGGCAGCTGTTTTGGCCTGCGCTCTGCCATGCAAGCCCATTGCGGCGGAGGAATCAATCAAAGTCCGCAGCGACTTTCCGAATCTGAAAGCCGCTGCTGAGAATGGCAAGATTCGGGTGGCGACGCTGGGTGGTTCGATCACGCAGAATGTCAAAGGGCACAGCGCGATGGTGCCGGAGTGGTTGCGGAGCAAATTCCCCGATGCAGAGATCGAGGCGGTCAATGCGGGGCTGGCCTCGACCTGTTCGACGACGGGGGCTTTCCGGCTCGAGCAGGATGTGCTGGATAAGGGGCCGTTCGATCTCGTGGTGGTCGAATTCGCGGTCAACGACGATCAGGACGCGATGCATTCCAAGCAGGATGCAATTCGCGGCATGGAGGGGATCATTCGGCAGATGCGGCTGCGCAGTCCGGCAACCGACCTGTTGATGGTGCAGTATGTAAATCCCGGGATGCTTGAAAAACTCAAAGCGGGCGAGGTGTCGGTTTCGGTGCAGGCCCACGAGGCGGTGGCGGAACATTATGGAATTACTTCGGTGGACGTGGTGCGGGCGCTGGCTGACGGAGCGATGGATTGGGAGACCTATGGCGACACGCATCCTGGGAAAGCCGGCTACGAGTTGGCGACGAAATTGATTACGGATGCTTTGCAACAAGGTTTGGCGGGTGAGGCGAAAGACGCGGGCGATTTACCGGAACCGATCGACGATCAGAGTTACGATGGGGCAACGTTCGTTGATCCGCAGGAGGCCAACTGGCTGGGCGGATGGAAGTGGGGTAAGGCAACAAAGGAGTTGATACCGCAGGGCGCGATTCGTGGTGACTACGCGGCCATGGATGTGCTCCGCGCCGATGAGCCGGGCACGACTTTGTATCTCAATTTTTCCGGACGGGCGATCGGGGGATTTATTTTGGCGGGACCGGACAGCGGTCTTGTCGAGGTCAGTGTCGACGCTGAGGAATGGCGGTCGGTCGATACTTATCACCGCTTCAGCAAGTCGCTGAATTATCCGCGCAGCGTGATGTTCGCCTCTGGATTGAACTCGGGATTTCACCAGTTGGCGCTGAGGATTCGTAAGCGCGATAAAGGCGAAGGCGGCAATGCGCTCAATCTGCTGAATTTCGAGATCAACCGATGATCTATCAACGCTTTGGGCTAGGCTTTTCCCTATAAGTATGAGTGAACAAAAGCAGGGTAGGCGAATGCCGGTGTCTTCTCCGGCACAGTGGTTTGCCATGGGGGTTGTCGCACTAATGCTCGCCTCGTGTTCGTCTTCCGATGGCTTTCTGAAAGCTAGGCCGGCGCGTCCAGCAGGATTCCTGGCCAAGCCGAAAACGATGACTCCGCACCCGACTGAGTCTCCGTTCCACTATGCGGCGCACTCGAAATCGTGGGAGGTTCACGAGCGGGCTCGTTCAAAGACGCAGATCTACATCGCGCCGGTCGATACGTCTCGCCTGCGTGGCATTCAGCGGACTCTGGCGCGCACCAGTTACAGTGTACTCGGGCAGGAGCGTCCGGTGGGCGAGCTGGCGAATCGCATCCGTTTGGAATTTGGCCAGGCATATGTCGAAAGCCCACGCCCGACCTATGAAGTCGTCGCAGCTCCGGGGCCGCAAAGTGTCACTCTTGAGCTGGCCTTGATCGAGTTGGATCCGACCAGTGTTGGCGGAAACGCCGCGAAAAAAATCGGCAGCTATCTGCTGTCGCCTCTGGTGACGCTAGTGAGCTATGGGACGACGGCAGGGGCGATCGCGATCGAGGGCAAGATCGTCTGTTCGGACACGGGTCAGATCGTGTTTCAGTTTGCCGATCGCGAGGCCGATCGCCTGTCTTTGTTTTCGGTGAAAGATTTTGAACCGTATGGATTTATCGAAGAAATTATCAGTGAGTGGGCCGAACAGTTTGAGCTATTCAGCCGGACTCCGGCGCAACGTGAAGTCGGCGATTCGTCCTGGTTTACGCTGAATCCGTTTTAGAAAATACAGATCCGGATGTTAACCATGACGCAGCGCTTATCCTATTTTCTATCGATTATTTTCACGATTTGCCCTGTCGGTGGCTGGAAGGTTTCGGCCCAAGAAAAAATCGTCGAGGACACTTTGCAGGTGGTCGAAGTACCTACTGAAATCACCGTCGAGCGGGGGCTGGAGTTTGCGCGAGTCGGCGAAAATGAGGAGACGGTACTGCTCTACGACCTGCTGCGGAGGGCTGAATCCGAGAGTGAGAGAGCAGCTGCTTCTGCTTCGCCGCTGTTGCTCTTCATCCACGGTGGCGGGTGGAAGGGTGGCGATCGAAACGCCTACTACCGGCGCTTGTTTTTCAGCGCCACCGAGTCACTGATCGATCAGGGCTTGGTGGTCGCGACGATCGATTATCGACTCGCGGTGAAGGGCGGAGCAACGACGCTGGATAGTGTTGAAGATTGCCGAGCGGCGCTGAAGTTTTTTCATGACAATGCCGAGCGTCTCAGGCTCGATGCTGAACGCTTTGTGATCATGGGCGGTTCAGCGGGTGGGCACTTGACCCTGATGACGGCCTTGGCGGCGGATCGTGAAGGTGGCGCATTTCCCAAGGTGAAGGCCTGTGTTCCGTTTTATCCGTTGTGTCATTTTGGCGGCGTTGAGTTGCACCCGCAATTGATGGCTGGCACGACCTACGGCACACCTGGGAAGTTTACCGATATGCTGGGCGGGCCGGCTGAAAGTCACCGAGAATTGGCTGACTACCTCAGTCCCATCAATCACTTGCGACGCGACATGCCGACGGTATTGCTACTTCATGGTGACGCCGATCCTGTTCTACCGGTGGCGAGTGCGCGGGCCTTTGCAGCGAAGGCGAAAGCGCTGGGTGCGCCGCTGACCTACCTGGAAGTCGCAGGTGGCAATCACGGCTTTCGAACGGCCGATGATCCAACTGCAGTGGGAATTATCGATCGGGTGCGTCGATTTCTGGCAGGGCAGTTCGGCTTGAATGCCGAGTGATCTCGTATGGGCAAATTGCGGCGAAGGTCTGCCAGTAATCAGGAGTCACCGTTTTCGGCTGACTTTTTCTTTTCCGCAGCGGCAAGGTGCTTGGCGACTTTTTTGAGGAGGTTGTCGGCTTTTTTCTCCTGTGAATTTTCGCGCAGCAACTCGGCGTAATTCTGGGCGACGACGTCGTAGGATTCGGGGTCGTCAGCGACATGTTGACGAAGCACTTTCAGGCCACGCTGATAATTGCGGCTAGCGCGTTCGAAGTCCTTGAGGTCGTGATACACGGCTGCCAAATTGCAGGCCGATTGGGCGACATCCGGGTGGTCGTCGTCGAGATGTTTGCGGCGGATCGCCAACGCGCGGAGATGCAGGTCGCGCGCCATTTCGGGGTGGCGCCAGGCCCAGTAAAGACTGCCGAGATTGTTACACACTACGGCGACGTCGAGGTGCTCGGAACCGCGCAGTTCGTCAAAGATTTCCAGCGCGCGCAGGTAGCGTTCCTCAGCCAACTCCAGATTGTTGGCGTTACGTGAAATCATCGCCAGATTGTTGGCGATATTGGCGATCTGTTCCTTGGGCAGGGGATCGAGCGTATCGAGAATGTCGAGGGCTTGCTGATAGTGTTGCTCGGCTTTTTCATCGTTGCCGAGCTGATCGAAGAGCGACGCGAAATTGTGATTGAGATGGGCGATTTCGAGAGCTTCGATCTGATCGCCCTCCTCATCGGATATGGCCAGCGCTTCCTCGAAGAGCTTCTGGGCAACCTCGAAATGATTTGCGCTTCGGTGAGCTTCAGCGCCTTGGAAAAAGATATCGAAGCGCAGACGGGCGTGTTCGTGCTCGGGCCCGGAAGGGGCCGCGGGCGAATTGTCCTTCGCCGGTGCAGAATCCGCAGCGACTGCTGCGCCGGCGATCTTCGGTGCTCCTGAACTCGGCGGTGCGGCGCTGGCCTTCGCTTTCGCGTCTTCGACTTTGGCGGAAACTTTGACGATACGTGCGGCACCGCTGAGCACGTTGGCGATTCGCAAGGCGCGCAGGGTATTTCCTTCTTTGAGATGGAAGCTGACGCGGCCTTGCAGAAAGCGGTAAAGTTTTGCCTGAGCCGAAGTCACTGTGTGGGAAGGAAAAGTTCGTCGAACGAGAATTAGAGGAGATCGGCGGCGTCGTTCGGCGGGTCGGTTTCGGATGCGAGCGTGTTTTTGAAAACCTCGTCGTCACCTGATCGGTCGTGACTATAGGAAATACGATAAATGATTGGCAAGCTAAGTAAACCGCGCAGACCTGTCCTTGAGGGGGTTACAAACCGAGTGATTTTTTGTAGTCGCCGGAGTGCACGGAAGGGAGTTTTATGAGAATGTCCGAACAGGCAAGTACCGTCTTAACCAAAAAGCCCCAATGAATACCAACGATCCAACACCCGATTCCGATCCAGTGCAAAACTCTGAAGATTTCCGGCAATCCACAGATCACACTGCCAGCGCATCCTCTGAAGCAGCCGGTGATTCGCCGCGTGCGGCGGATGAAGAGATTCCCGCGAGCGAAGCGGCCAAGGGCTGTGAAACCACTCGCGAAGCGTTCGATGACTTGGTGCGCTCCGCCAAGGACGCGTTCCGATCCGGTTCAGACGATGCTCGCGATGCTGCTCGTAACGCCATTCCGAGAGCACGCGAAGGCTTTAACAAAGGCCTTCATGATCTCGCCTACGGTCTGGCGTATGGCCTGACCTTCGGCTCGACTCTAGCTCGAGAATTTACACCGGAAGTGATGAAGAATGGATTTACCGAAGGCAGTAGCGCCGGA
Organism: Verrucomicrobiales bacterium; assembly: GCA_037969585.1. Classification (GTDB taxonomy): domain Bacteria; phylum Verrucomicrobiota; class Verrucomicrobiia; order Verrucomicrobiales; family DEV007; genus JBBKXR01. The sequence goes on along the minus strand of JBBKXR010000179.1, from coordinate 5,561 downwards.
CGCGAGGCGGCCGAAGGATTTGTTGAAAAGCAACGTCAGGCAAAAGCCAAACGCAAAGACGGGGCTCGATCGAGCTCTGCGCCGGTCAGCGATCCCGAGGATCTTTCCTCGCCGTCTCACGGCGCGATGCGTGACGACGACGATGCGTCGGGCGAACCCGTTTTTGTATAGGGCTCGAGCGCTGACGGCTCAGAATCCGCCGGTGCTGGGCCGCGGAATCGCGATTGGATCGCGGGCCGGCACCGTGAGGGAAGGAACCGCGGGCGCGGTGAGCTGGGGGCGAACCACTGGATTGGTCGCCGACGGCATGGCGGCAGACGGCGCAGCGGGCAACGACGATGCTGGAACGGTGGACGCTCCTGCCGGGGGATTTGTGCTCGGCACGAGGATCATTTTGCCGGTAAATATATCGTCGGTGGTCATCTGATTGACCTGTTTGATGCGCTCAATCGAGGTGCCGTATTGGCGGGCGAGTTTCCACAGGCTGTCACCACTGACGACCGTGTGCTGAACGATCTGCTCATTGGCGGCCGGAGCTGCTGGTGCCATAGGCGCGGCAGGTTGGGCCGCGGTCGCTGCGCCGGCCCCTGGCGCGGTGGCATAAATGTCTGGGGCAGTGGCTCCTGCGCCAAAAGCGGGCGTGCCGGGAGCGGTGGGCGGCGCAGGCGTCTGACCGACCGGAGTGACTTGAGCGGGATCACCAGCGGCAGCGACTGCCGGATAGTCGTCATCGCTGAACCAACTGCAGGAAGTAAGGCTCTGGCACAGCAAAGGCAGAACGAGAAGGAGAGGCAAACGGCGGTTCATGGCAAACAGCTTAACCAAAGCGGAGTTTGAAGAAAGCGAAAATTTTACCGGTCATTCGTTTGCATCCATGGCGATTCGAAGCCGCTCAAAAAGTGGACGTGCCGTCTCGCCGCGCACCACCCAGGGGTCGCTGCCGGAACCGATGAAAAATACCGCGCACTGATCGTCAGCGACGATGCTGGTGTCGTTGGCGTCGAACTCGATGCGCGTGATAGCTTCGAGATTGAGGACCGTATCGTCGTCGATGAGTAGAGTGTTCATGCCTCAGGCTAGCGGTGAAAATGGAGTGAACAAGGTGAGAGTTTGAGCGGCCGCAGAACTGCGCTCCATCTATCCCTCAGCGGCTTTTTCATTGCCAGCGGAGCACCGGGCGTCGATGACTGTCGGCGATGCAATTGGAGAATCTGAGCCGGTGATGCTGATGGCGATCGAAAATCTCGGTCCGGGCGGGTGGCCGCACCTTGAGACCGGCGTCCTCGTGCTGGCATTGTGTGGTGCGTTTTCGCTCGGCGTGTCTAAGACTGGTTTTCCCGGCTTGGCCCTGATCAATGTCTTGATCATCGCCCAGCTGTTCGGCGCGAAGAACTCGGTCGGCATCATTCTACCTTTGCTGGTGGTTTGCGACATCATCGTCTATCCGCTGTTTCGAAAATACGCGTCGTGGAAGGCGCTGTGGCCATTGATTCCGACTTCAGTGATCGGTGTGGTTGCCGGCTATTTTCTTCTCGATGCCATCGACGAACTGACCGCCCGTCGATTAATCGGACTGATCATTTTGCTCATGCTCGGCTTGCAGTTGCTGCGCGCGCGCAAAAAAGACTTCCTCGAAGCGTTGCCCGACTCGCGTCAGTTTCGATGGGCGAGCGGTCTGACCATCGGCATCTCGACCATGCTCGCCAACGCGGCCGGCGCAGCCTACTCGATTTATGCCTTGGTGAGGAAAACGCCGAAGCATGAGTTCCTCGGTATCGGCGCGCGGCTGTTTCTGTTTCTTAATATTTTCAAACTGCCCTTTCTGGGCAAGCTCGACCTGATCAATCCGCAGTCGCTGAAGCTCGACCTGATACTGCTGCCCGCCGTCATCGTCGGTATTTTGTCAGGGCGGAAATTGATCGCTCTGGTGCCACAGCGAACCTTCGAGATTCTGCTCTACGGCTTTTCCACCGTCGCCGGGGTTTACCTGCTGCTGTTTCGTGGACCGGGTGGATGAGCGGGGGAATAGGGGCGGTCCAAAACAGCGGTGAAGGGCAGGCAATTAAGGGAGCGAAGATGAATGAAATTTTTAATAGATCGCCTGACGCTATTCCCCAGAGCATTGACGCAATCGCTACAGGTTTCCGGATGCCGAAAATTTGGTTTGGAACGGTTGGATGTCAGAAATATAATCCGCTACTGCTGATGGGACTTTATCACTGATTTAGCCTTCAATTTGCCTCCGTCACCGGTTTTTCGGAAACCGCTGGCGCGCTCTCTTTTTCCGCATTGTCGGCATCGGGTGCTTTTTCGGCATCATCACCCGCCGGCTTCGCCGCCTCAATCGCTTTATCGATCTCCACTGCGGGATCAGGCCTCGGTTTGAACTTGATGACGCCTTTTGATTCGGGGCGCAGTTTGTTGAGGGTGTAGCAGAGGATGCCGTGGTCGAGCTTGGCCTTGGATTCGTCGTCGGCGATGATCTTGGCGAGGTCGAATTCGTAGATGCGATCGGTGACGAGTTGGTCTTTGTCGAACTGAAGGGTTACGCCGCGAGCGTCGGGAGTGAGGATGGCGGTGCGGGGGGTGACGGCGATGACGTTGAGCGGGGCATTGTCGGTCTTTTGATCGTATGCGTATTGGTAGTGACGCACGCTGTAGTTGGCGACATCGGCGGCGAGTTGGCGATCGACGGGGTGGGTGAAGGTGAGTTCGAAGCCGTCGGCGGCGAGTGACATTTTGCTGACGGCGTAGGGGGCGCGGCTGCCGGTCCAGGTAATGCGTTTCAGTCCGCCGTCGCTTGCGTTGCTGTCGTCGCTGCCCTCGGTTTGGGTCTGGCCGACGTAGAGTTGTTTGCCGTCGGGGCTGAAGCAAAGGCGTTGATTGCCTGAGCCGAGTTCGGGGCTGTCGATGAAATGGGTGACGGCGCCTTGGTACTGTCCATCGACTTGATCGAGCATGACGCGCAGGATGCGGTGACCGGCGGTATCGCCGATGAACATTTGATCGGTGAATGGGCCGAACGCGCTATCTCCGGGATCGAACAGGGGTTCGCCGGGGGCGGTGCACATAGAGTCTTGTGGCATGTGCACGACTGCCGAAGTGCGATTTTGATCGACGGCTCCTGGGTCGGCGACGGCCCAGCCGAGGGGGTCAGGGTGTCCGGCGACGAACTCTTTGTCCCAGACCAGCGAGTTGGGGTGACCGTAAAATTTACCCTGTTCGATGTGATAGACGGCGCTGGCCGGTTTCCAATCGCCGTAGCTGTCGGTGGCGAAAAGTTCGCGCTCGGCATTCATGCCGATGCCGTTGCATTGACGCAGACCACTGGCCCAGGGGAGCAGATTGCCGTCGGGGGTGACTTTGACAATCCAGCCGTTGAACGGCGCGGCGGAAAAGGTCTGACCGCGGCGTCCGGCGGGCGAGTAGTCGCCGCGCATCTGGGTGAAGGTGCTACCGTGGGCAGGAGTGGCGACGCTGCTGTTGCCGAGAGCGATGAACCAATTGCCTTCGCCATCGGGGAGCGGACCGGTGTTGGTCTGTGCGGAGTTGCCGCTGACGCCCCAGGCGGTGCTGACAGATTCGACGTAATCGGAGCGGCCGTCGTTGTCGGTATCGTAGAGTCGGGTCAGTTCGCTGACTTGAGGAACGAGCAGGCTGCCACCAGTTTCGGCGAGCACGCCGAGAGGATTGTGCAGGCTTTGGTCGCAGTAGGTTCGCCAGGTGAAGGCGTCGGGGCCGTCGGTCGGGTGACCGATCAGAATGCCGGTGCGCTGCGAGACGACGACGAGTTCTTCGCCTTCGTTAAATGCCAGCGCGCCGATGCGCGGATCGAATCCGTCGGGCAGGGTGATGGCTTCGATGCGATAGGCGGGCTCAGCTGCGGGCGCTGACGCTTTCTCTTTAGGAGTCTCGGGTTTCGGATCGTTGGCCGAAAGGGGAGAGACGGCGATCGCGAGTGCGATCGTCAGGGTGCTGAACAGCGTTTGGGTGATGGGTGGGCGTTGCGGCACGGAGGCGATTAGCTGTTAGCGATTTTGCTGCGCGAGTTGCTTGGCAGTTCTGGAGCGGAAGGGCGAATAGGTTTACTTTTTGGGCTCTGCCTTCTGACTTCTGCTCTCTGACTTCTGACCTCCGCCCTCTGCCTTTCCCCTCGGCGTGGCGGCGATGATGTAGAAATGGGCACCGGCGCCACTGTCCTGGGGGCCGAAGCGGAACTCGCCGGCATCGGCGTCGGCACGCATGACGCGGAAGTCGCGGCCGGCATCGAGGGCGGCGGTTTTGCCGGTGTCTTCGAAACGATGGTCGACCCACTTGGGCATCGGGTCGAGACGCTTGTCGATGAGCACGTAGATGCTGGCGTCGCTGTCGAGTTCGAGTCGGTAGCTGAGGATGTCGCCGGGAATGTACTTGTCGCGATCGAAGGTGCGCACGTAGTCGGCGCCGACGAGTTCGTCGGGAAGTTTGGAAAATTTAAAATCGCGATCGGAAAACGCGGTCGAGTCCTTGTTCATGGTTCCGGCTTCGACGTGGGGATCGGTGAGCAGGATGTCACGGTCGTAACGTCGGGCGCGGCTGATGATCGGTCCGTGAGCTTCAGCTTCGGGAGCGGGTTCGGTTGCCTTGTCGGGCTCGGGAGGGGTGTCAGGCTTCGCTTCTGGCGATGGTGTCGCATCGGCGACGACCATGGTTTTGCTGTCGGATTTAGGTTCGGGAGCGGGCTCCGGCGTCGGCTCGGGTGTGGTGGTTGGCATCACGACGGGCGTGGCCTTGATGGGTGGTTTGCTGTTCTGGGTCAGCAGGGGAATGGTCAGCGTATGGCCTTTGTTAGTCTCGGGGCGTTCGAGGGGGGCTCCGATGGTATGAACGAGGGCGAAGTCGGTGGCGTTCTTTTTCGAAATCATGGCGAAGTCGCCTTCGAGTTTGCCGTTGGTGATGCTGATGCTGTGCACGGCTTTCTTTTTGTCCTTATCGTCGTCGCTGGCAGTGGCCGATGGCGCGGCGAGCATGAGATCGAACTGGTTTCGTTCGACGTTGAAATGTTGGACGATGGTTTTGCCGTCATCGCCGGGTTGGATGCATTCGGCGACTTTGAGGCCGCCGATGGTGTAGAGAAATTCGGGCACGCCATCGACGTCGCGGTAGCCGAAGAATTTTACCTGCTCGGCGATGGCACCGATGGACATGCTCAGCGGGGAAGCGCCCTGGGCGAGATAGACGACGTCGCCGATCAGTTCGGGAAGCGGGTCGCTGTCGTTGATCTTCAAGAATCCTCCCCGCCAGGCGTACAGCCAGCGGCACTCCACGGTATCCCAGACGATCGAGAGGGTATCGCCGAAATTGACGGCGATGGCGGCGGGCAGTCCGGCGACAGGCTCGATGATGGTGCCGGTGTCGCGGCCGGTATCGGGATCGTAGCCGGTAGCGGCGGCGCTGGGGCGATGATTGGGGAACAGTGTTGGGTCTTCGATGAGACTCGGCAGGAAGGTGCGCACGACGAGCGGGCGCTCCACGCTGCCGACGGGGAAAAGCTCGTTGGCGGGGGCCGGAGCTGGGGCCGG
>JBBKXR010000178.1:0-9389 GCA_037969585.1 Verrucomicrobiales bacterium | reverse complement strand
CCGGCGCGGCGCAGCTCCTGGATGAGTCGACCAGGCATTGATCCGATGTAGGTGCGGCGATGCCCACGAATCTCGGCTTCGTCGCGAATACCGCCGACGCTAATTCGGGAAAATTCGCGACCGAGCGCTTCCGCAATCGATTTACCCAGACTGGTTTTGCCGACACCTGGCGGCCCCAACAGACACAAGATCGGACCGCGGCCGTGCGGGTTGAGCTTGCGCACGGCGAGATATTCGATCAGCCGTTGTTTGACCTTATCGAGGCCGTAGTGATCGCGGTCGAGGGTGGCGCGCGCCTTCTTCAGGTCGACTTCTTCTTCGCTGAGTTTAGCCCAAGGCAACTCTGCGAGCGTTTCCAGATAGGTGACGATGACCGAGTGCTCAGGACTGGCACTGGGAATGATCTCGAGGCGCTTGAGTTCGCGCTCGGCGGCGGTCATAACCTCCTCGGGCAGACCGGCGGCCTCAAGTCGATCGCGTAGTTCGGTGGTCTGTTCTTCGCCGCTGTTGCCTTCGCCGAGCTCCTTACGGATAGCGTTGAGTTGCTCGCGCAGGTAGGCGCGGCGCTGGGCGTCGGAAAATTCACTCTCGACGTTGTCGCGCAGCTTCTGCTGCAGCTCGCCTATGTGCAGTTGGTTGTTGATGATTTCCTGCACCTCGTCGAGCCGTTTGGCGACGTCGATTTGCTCGAGCAGTTGCTGTTTTTGCGGCAGCTCGATACTTAGATTAGTGGCGAGAAAATCGATCAGCGCCGCAGGTTCGTCGATACCGACCAGTGCCTGCTTGGCCTCGACGGGAATGCTTGGACTGAGATCGATCAGCGCGTGCGCCGACTCGCGCAAGTTACGCACGGTGGCGATCCAAGTTTCGTCGTCATCAGCCGGTTTGGCACTCTCGAGAACTTCGAATCGAGTCTTGAGATAGGGCTCGTCGTTGTCTTCCGCGAAACCGGTCAGCCGGATGCGATCTATCACCTGCACCAGTATCAGCACGGAGTCGTCGCTGTTCTGGATCATGCGCAGCACATTGCCGAGCACACCGATCCCGTAAAGTTGATCGGGTTTTGGCTCGTCGACGTCCTCATTCCGCTGGGTGACGAGACCGACCAAGCGAGACTGCGGCAGCTGATCGTCGAGTAGTTTGCGACTGGCTTTGCGCTCGATATTGAGCGGCGCCATGGTTCCGGGAAAAAGCACGTGCGCCCGCAGTGGCAAGATAGGCAGCAATTCGGGAAGCTCCTGCTCGCCGTTGTCACCCTCTGACTCAGAGCCGCCGACGGTGATTATTTGCACGTGGGACGGTGAGGACGGCTTGGAGGCATTTTCCTCCAGAAAAATCGGATCGGACATCGTTAAAAAATTACGTCGGGGGCGAAGAATTGGTTTCCAGTTAGGTGGCTGACGAAAATTCTGATTGGTCGGAGGCCAGCGGCAGATGAATCCACAGCAGACCATTTTCGTGGCGTGCTTCAACTCGCTCGGGATCGACCTCGACGGGAAGCCGCAGCTCGCGACCGAATCGACCGTTCTCAATCTCCATCGCCAGAACCTGGCGGCAGCCACCTTTGGCATTTTCGTCATCGCATCGCGGCACCTGCGCCTTGCGAACACCTCCGATGCGAACCGCCAGCGGCAAGACTTCGACTTGAATATCGCCTTTGTCGACTCCGGCTAAATCGACGCAAACCTCGATCCGGTCGTCGTAACGGTAGGCATTGATGTCAGGACGCCACTCAGCCTGGGGATGGTAGCCCGAGTAGTTCAGGCTACTGAGCTGGTAGGCGACATCACCTGCACGAGTGATGATTTTAGTAAGTCGAATGTCTCTCGCCATGGCGGATAGAACTGTGGCGCGCTAGATAAAACGCCATCGAACGAAACGGTATCACATTCCGGGGTAGCGAATCAAATGCGCTCGATCAATTCGGCGGCGTTAAATCTCACTTTCGGCAGGTCCGCATACTTGTCGCCTTCGGCCCGGTAGCCCGCAGGACATACGACGGCAGCCGTCAGGCCGTGAGCATCAAGACCGAGAATCTCGTCGTATTTTTCCGGCACGAAGCCCTCCATCGGACAGGTGTCTATGCCCATCATCGCTGCAGCGGCCATGAAGTTTCCGAGGGCGATGTAAGACTGAAGCTTCGCCCACTGCATCGATGCGTCGCCCTGGCCACGTGGACCGGTGACGATGTCGCGCACCATCATATTGCGGTAGCCTTCGAGTTTTTCGATCTCACCGCCACGCACTTCGATGACTCTTTCGACGTAGCGATCGACCAGTTCCTCGCTCATCTGTTTATGAACGGCGAATACCACCAGATGCGAAGCGTCGGCGACCTGACGCTGCTTCCAGGAATGCTCAACCAACGATTCGCGGATCGCCGGGTCAGTGACGACAATAAATTTCCACGGCTGCAACCCATAAGACGATGGCGTCAGCACCAGCGACTGCTCGAGCGCGGCCCAGTCAGCGTCGCCGATTTTCTTTTCGGTATCGAATTGTTTGGTGGCGTAACGCCATCGCAATTGTTCGACGACTTGGTCTCCAGAAATTGTTGCCATGTCTCCATGCTCCACGGCATGGTAAAAAATTCAAGTCTCGGAACGCTTTTCGCTGTTCGTATCGCCTTCCTCATCGCCATCAGCGTCGGCCAAATCCTTGAGAAACTCGGCTTCGGGCTCGTCATCAGAGCTGGATTCCGGCACGTCGCTGTCTTCGGCGCGCAGCGAGTGTTCGTCTACGGCTGGCGCTTCCGGCGGTGCTTCAGCATCCATTTCGGGGGCCCGATAGTCATTCAGGACGGGATAGTGAATTTCGGCAGGCAGAGTTTCCCAGTCGTTCGCCGCAAAGGCTCGCTGCTTGCGCAGCCGCGCTGGCTCGCTTTCTTCCTTCAGGGCGAGTTGATACTCGGTCCACGATTCGACCCGGAAAAATTCGTGATATACCGTCGGGTGGCTGGCATCGCGAGTCAGAGTCCACCATGCGGCCCCTTCCTCCAATCGCACCGCTTCCATAGCGGCCATCACTTCGAAAAATTCCGCCAGGTTCTTCTCCGGCACATCGTAGGCGATCTCGATCACGGTGGCGTCGGCGAGAGGCTCCTCGTAGGGAACGAGATCCAATCCGGGGAAATCGAACCATCGCCGCGAGCCGCCACTTTTCCTGGCATTATCTCGTGGCTCAGCACGCAAGAGCCAGGCCAGCACGCTCGCCGCAATCAGCATCAACACCGCTGGCAGCGCGCCGCGTAGCCACGCCGTCCAAGTGCCCGGCTCGGTCCAACGCATCAACGAAAATGCCAGCAAACCTGCGAGCAACGCACCGGCTCCCATCCACGTCAGCAACCAGGCGGGCACGCGACGTCGCAAGCTCCGCTGCAGCGAGGCGCGCAAGATTTCAGCCGCTTCACGCAAACTGCGCGCCCAGGCGTAGCCCAAAATCAACGTCGGCAGACCGATCAAAAACAGGGGCCAATGTGAGAGCGCCGCCACCGTGGCAACCGCAACCAGCAGGGCCACGACGAGAAACATCGTTCGCACCTTCGCACCTTCCCAGCAAGCAAGTCGGGAGAATCCCCCAAGCCCGCCGCCGATCCAGAAAAAGATCATCGCCGCGACCGAGTCGCGGCCCGCCGAAGAATCCATCACCGCTTCTGACAGCAGAGGTAACACCGATGCAGCATGCACCACACCCGCCGTCACCAGCATCACCATGATCAGTGATAACAGCACCGGCGCACGCCGTATCGCCTCAGCCAGAACTCGTCCATCGAGAGGTGTTGAGATTGCCACTCGGGTCGCCGCCACACCCACTCCTTGCATTCCCAACATTGTCAGCCAAATGGCAAAACCGAGCGAAAAGGCACCGAGTGTCACAAACACCGTGGTGCCAAGAAAATCGGTAAATTTGGTGAATACCAACCAACCCGCCAAAGTCAGAGTCAGCGCCGTCGCCAGCAGCACTTTCGAACTCGCGGCCAGGATACTCGGCGGCAGCACACGCCTCATCACCAGCATCGGCAGAGAAACACTCGCCACGACCCAGGCGATCCAACTAAAGCTATGAGTCACCCAGGCGATGGTGCTGCAGTTGGCGTAGATCATCAACTGGATCAACAAGAGACCGCCCCACCCCATGCGACCCAGCCACCATTTTTTCCTCAGCCGCCCCTGACTGGAATCCTCAGCATTCATCCGACTAACTTAAACTCGTTCAATGCACGGCAGCAACTCGACATTGTGGTCGCGAAGCGCCCTCTCCTTCTTCCCGTACAAAAGCAGACCGGGAAAGCTGACAGCTTCCCCGGTCCGGCCTGAAGGTTCGTTGTATGGCACTAATAATCAAGCGGTAGCAGCGGCATCGTCGTCGCCGTCCATGTAGGAACCTTCAACGCGATCCGCGACATCCTTGTAGCCATAATCTGCGGAGTAAATCTGCTTGAGTGCATCGAGCGACTCCTCCTTCTTACCCATTTTCTCGTAGAGCAAACCCAGGTTGTAGAGCAGATCCTTTTTCAGATCGTCCATGCCCGGCACCTCTTTGGCAGCTTCGGAAAACTGCTGTGCAGCGATGTCGAGAATGTTCATTTTCTCGTAGCACTTGCCGAGCATCAGCATCGTCTGCAGTCGCAGATTGGGACTCACCTTGGCTTGCTGCAAATGCTTGATCGATTCACGGAATTTGGCGCCGTTGAACAGATGTTGGCCATAATCGAAGCGTAACTGCGGGTCGGTCGGGTTTCGCTCAACGCGAATGCGAGCCTCTTCGATCAACTGCTCGTTCTGTTCAGAATTCATCTCAACAATGCGCGCCTTGTACTGTTCGACATCCGCATGATCCGGATTTTCATCGATGAAAGCCTGCAACTCGGCCATCTCGGCTCGAATCTTCTTCTCAGTTATCTGCGCTACCTTACGCTCCAGCGACGGGTCACGATTACTGAGGCTGTATGCCCATTCGTAAAACTGAAGCGACTCCGGCCACTGCTCAAGCTCGGCGTACAGTTTGGCGAGTTCTTTCGACACATCGATGTTGTTCTGATCCGCGGCGTATTCCTGACCAAGTTCAGCGACGCGCGCTCTCTTCATCTCCGGCGTGCCGCCGGCTCGTTCCGCCTGATCCAGCTTGGTGGCTTCAGCGCTGTCTTTTTTCAGTTCTTCGAAGCTACCGCCCTCCCAGTTCTGTGACTTCATCGACTGCCGGGCTGTCGCATTTTTTTCATTCTGAATGGCCACCAAATCAGCAGGATCCCGTTGCCGGATCTGCATGTAGATTTTAGCTGCCTCCTCGAATTCTTCCTGCTCCAAGTAGTAAGCACCGAGCTGATGCCAGTACTTGTTGTTGTCGGGGTGTCCGGTGGTCAGCGTTTCCAGAGCAAAGCCCGCCGTCAGCTTCAATCCCGTAGCCGCCGCCGCTTCGTAGAGCATAAGATTCGCCTGCGGGTTGTAGGGATCAGTCGCGAGCACTTCTTTTTCCACCGCCACGATGGCGCCCGCTGGATCTTTCTTTGCCTGGCCCTGCAACTTCATCACTTTGATGCTGTCGCCGCCGAGATTAAGCGATTTTTTCGCCGCATCCTTCTGGCGCACCGCCGCGCTGCGCAGCTTGCGACGACCGGTGAGAAAAGCCGGCTGCTGAGCGAGGATCGCCTGCAACAGACTAATCGCATAGCCATAGTTAGCCGTCTCCAGCGCCGAATCCGCCTTCTGATAAAGCTTCATCAATTTCGGACCGAGGTCGCGCTCGCCCATTTTTTCGTTGTGAGCCGGAACTTCGGCTTCTTGATTTTCGGTATCGTTTGTGTCGTCCATTGCAGTGTTTAAAAAATTAGACGCCGTCGCTAGCCCATTTCCCACCGGGGAAACGCCTCTAATCCGACGAACGAAGTTCGATATTAACTCGTCTGCCGCCTCTGAGTCTAGCAACATGTGAAAAAACTCCGCTCCGCGCTTCCCGGTCCCTGCTTGCACCACAGATCGAAACAAGCTTAAAGTAGGGAATGGCCCGTGCTCTCGCCCTTCTCCTTCCAGTGCTCTGTGTACTGCTGACCACCGCAGCCGGTGACAAGTCGAACGCTTTTCTTATCAGCATCCATGAGGAAACCTCTCAGGATGAGTATCCCAAGTTCGCCACCCCGGTAAAACTCGGTGCCGAAGGAAAGCAATATTTCTTCAAAAAGGTCGCCACCTTCACCGACCACGACGTCGCCTACTTCTATCCATTCATCGCTCAGGATGGAAAAACCTACGGCGTCGGCCTCAAGCTGAAAAACAAAGGCGCCGAAGGCTTGAAAGCCCTCAGTCTCACCAACCAAGGCAAACTGCTCGGTTGCCGATTCTCGCCGCAGACCTTCTCGGCAGTCGTCATCGACCAGCCGATCGATCACGGCGTAATCGTCATCTGGTCCGGCCTGACCCAAAAGCAGATCAAGGAACTCGGTAAAAAGTTTCCTCATGCCGAAGAAGTTCAGAAAGCCATGGGCGGCGGAGCCATCGCACCTCCGGCCACGGCAACCGCTCCGCCATCGACCTTTGGCCCCACCGGCACCGCCGTTGCACCGACAGAAGGCGAACGGACCCGATTGCGCTAACTGATTGAATCCTCTGCCGTCCTGACAAGCCACGGACACCGCAGTTCCGTCTTTCCGACGGTTGAAATAGTCGGCACACCGGTTCAGGTTGCGCCCGTTCTGCCATGTTTGTTTCTCAACCTGCCCGCCCCCCTCGCCGCGCTGCTCTGCTCGCGATCCTCTTTATCGGCATCAGCCTTCTGCCAGGCCTGATCGCCGCCGAACCGCTCGGCCTCGTCCTGCCGACCGACAACGACGCGATCTTTTCACGCGATCCGTCGAAGTTCTACATGTATACCGATCGTACCAGCCCCAACGGCGTGCGCTCCAAGCCATGGACCGCCGGTCGCTACGGATTCGTTCGCACCGAAAAAAACACCTCGATGGGCATCGTCTTTACCCGCTTTCACGAAGGCGTCGACATTCAGCCAGTGCGCCGCGACTCCGCCGGCAATCCGCTCGATGACGTCCGCGCCATCGCCGCCGGCGAAGTCGTCTACGCCACAAGCGCGTCCAACCTCTCCAACTACGGCAACTACGTCGTGGTGCGCCACGATTTCAGCGACGGTCCGTTCTACTCTCTCTCCGCTCACTTAAAATCAATCGACGTCAAGGCTGGTCAACAAGTCGCCAGCGGCGAAAAACTAGGTCTGATGGGTTTCACCGGCTCCGGCATCAATCGCGAGCGCTCCCACGTTCACCTCGAACTCAACATGCTGATCAACGATCGTTTCGGCGCATGGCATGACATTCATTTTAAAAGCGCCAACCACCACGGCAATTACAACGGCTTCAACTTGGTCGGCCTCGACGTCTCCGGCCTGTTTCACGCCCACAAGGAAAACCCCAACATCCAGCTTTCCGAGTTCATTCCTCTGGCCGGCGCATACTACAAAGTCACCGCTACCAACAACACCGACTTTCAACTCATCCGACGCTACCCATGGCTGCTGAAAAATGCCGCCGCAGCCGCAGGAACTCGTTCCTGGGAAATCACTTTCAGCTCCTCCGGCCTGCCGCTCGCCGTCGAACCGAGCGACCGCGCCGTCACCTATCCCGCCGTCACCTGGGTGAAAGATTCCTCGATCAATCACAGCTACAATACCAGCAACCGCATCGAAGGCACCGGCTCGAGCGCGACGCTGACTGGCTCAGGATCGCGCTATATTCAGATGATCATGGGGACGTTCTAACGAAAGGGTTTTAAGTGTTCAGTTTTAAGTTTTCAGTTCTTGCGGCGGGCGCGACGATATTGATCGCCGGCTCGTTGTTTTTTTACAACCCGCTCATGGCTCAGGACCAGGATGTTCAATCCGTGAAAGGCTATCCGGAGGGTGTGCTTGATATTCGTTATCAATCGGCCGCCGATGACAGCCCGCAGCCGGCGCTGTTTTGGAAGCCTGACGAGCGTGGTGAAACGCCAAAGCGTCCACTGCTGGTAGCGTTGCACACCTGGTCGAGCGATTACCTGCAAGCGGGCGGCGAGGCGAAGTATGCCGAGTGGTGCCAGACTGCCGGATGGGTTTTCATCCACCCCAATTTTCGCGGCCCCAACAAGACCCCCGAAGCGTTGGGATCCGAACTCGCCGTCGCCGACATTCTCAGTGCCGTCGACTACGCCAGGAAAAATGCCAACATCGACGAAAGTCGAATCTACTGCATCGGCGTTTCCGGCGGCGGTCACGCCTCCCTGCTCATGGCCGGACGCGCGCCCGAACTTTGGGCTGGAGTCAGCGCCTGGTGCGGCATTTCCGACATCGCCGCCTGGCACGACCAGTGCAGCGGAACCCAACAAGACGGCTACGCCAGGCAAATCGAAGGCGCTCTCGGCGGCGTCCCCGACACCGCCGAACGCCGCGCCGATGCCCAACAGCGCTCACCGCTCACCTGGCTGCCTCGCGCCGCCGGCGTAAACCTCGACATCAGTCACGGTATCCACGACGGGCGGGACGGCAGCGTGCCATTCAGCCAATCGCTACACGCGTGGAATACCGTCATCGATAAAACCCATCCCGACGCAGCGCTAAGTGACGAGGCCATCGACGAATTTTACGACAGCCAAAAATCACCCGATCCCGCGCCCGATTCCGATCCGCTCTATCCCGACGATCAACAACCCTTGTTCCGGCGCAGCGCCGACAACACACGAGTCACTATCTTCGAAGGCGGCCACGAAATCCTCCACGAAGCCGCCCTCAACTGGCTCGCCGCACAGAGAAAAGGCCAGCCCGCGAAGTGGCAGGTCGAGCGAACGCATTCGCTGAAAGTGGACGCTGCCGATAAGGAATCGGGGAAGTAGTAGTGGCTGCGAGCGCCAGCAAGTGGCGATTTGGACGAGGAATATGGCTGCTAGACGGTCACTCGCTCATGCTCGCAGCTACCCGAATCGGCTAACAAGAGGTCGGCACTTTCATCGCCAGCTTCACCGAGTGCGGGATCGCCCCCTCGACGAACTCGAGGCACTCGACAGCGCCAGTTGGTTTTCCGGGCAGGGCGATGACCAACGAATTGTCGACCAACGCGCCGAGGCTTCGCGACAGAATCGCGTTGGGAGTGATCGCCAGCGAACGCATGCGCATCGTTTCGCCGAAACCGGGGATCTCGATACGCAAAATGCCGCGAATCGCTTCCGGCGTGACATCGCGCGCCGCGATCCCCGTCCCGCCGGTCGCGAGAACGAGCCCGCACCCCTGCGCGGAAAACGCGCGGATCGTTTCCTGAATGCGCGACAACTCGTCCGGAATTATGATTTCGCTTTGCACGAGCCAGCCCAGCCTCTCCGCCTCTGCCTTCAGCGCCGGCCCGCCGAGATCCTCATAAT
>JBBKXR010000177.1:0-2664 GCA_037969585.1 Verrucomicrobiales bacterium | reverse complement strand
CTAAAGAAAACCCACCCTCATAGAAGGGCAGGTTTTCGCTACTACGCGCTGACACCATTGTGTCGGCACGCATCCTTTTCGCGGTGGGCGATGATCGCCGCACGCCAAGCCGGCTCACGGCCAGCGTCGGCCAGACAATCCGGTCCGAGCACTTCCTTCATCATGGCGACGAGCTTGCGCTTGCGATCACTCATGCCGGAGTCGCTGAGGCCTACGGTCTCCTTCAAGCCTCGCATGGTGTCGCCCCCCGGGCGAAAGCGATGACCATCAACCGCGACAAGTCGTCCAAGCCTGCCAAGAAGCTTTCCCAATCGAGGTTGCGGGCTGCGGCGAGAGCAGGATCTTCGGCAGAGTCGGTCAGTAGATCTCCGAGAAGAATGCCTTCGTCCGTCTCCGGGTCGTTGCCGACTTCCTGTTGGAGTGAGCGCAGCCATCGAGTTGGGCGGCGGGCGAAATGACATCCGCCCTGCCGCCGTAGGTGCTGCGGCGACCGGCCGTCATTCTCTTGCCGGTATACCAGGCGATATTGCCGGCGCTGACCGCCTTAGGTGCAGTGCTTTTCAAACCGTCCACACTAGTCGCAGCTTAGAGCCGTAAGCAGGGTGGCTGGCGATAGTGAGATACCCCAAGCCTCGAACAACGACCTATCCGAAAGACTTAGCTGTCAAACTGATAGCTAAAAGAAAGCCCGCCGTGATGGTTGGCGGCGGGTTTCTTCCGATCAAACATCCCGGGTAGGGTGCTCGACCGATCGTTTGCACATTTCGTGCCATACTCTGTTGTGGACGGCTTCGGCGGCATAGTATTGAGAGTCGACTATATCGCCGTGCTCAAGGCGGCGCAGTGCTTCGGCGGCGAGCTGCCTCCACTCGATCGCATCGACCACATCGTTCTGCCACTCCTCGACATCATCGGGATGCAGGCCGGGATAGAGCCAGTGCAGCGCCCACCAGCCACGCAGGAACGTGCCTTCGTCCAGCGCGGTCAGTTGCTCGCTGTCGAGAGACTCTATCTCGGCAAGGCGTCTTTTCGCATCGAGCTCGTCGGATGGTAGCAGGTGTGGGTAGCACGGCTCGTAGTCGTCATATTCGGATCCGTTCATGGTGATCGACGGTAGAAAGCGCCATCAGCGCATGTCCAATTTCCGACTACTGCTGCTAGCCTTTGCAGCATGCGTGGCATGTCGCGCCCGGCCATTGGACCAGTGGCGCAGCCGCTCGATGGACTCGCTCATCGTGGTGGCCAGTGGCACGGAATCGCACAGCACTTCACCGAGGTCGAGTTCGGTGGGTTCACGGTCGGCGGTGAAGCCTTTGTGCAGCGCTTCGATGAACGCGGCTTCGATCTCGGCACCGGTGTGCAGTTCGCTGGCACGGGCCAGAACAACGGTGTCGTAGGCCACCTTCTCGCGACCATACTTTTCGATGACGATGTCCCAGATCGCCGAGCGTTCTTTGCTGCTGGGCAGGTCGACGAACCAGAGTTCGTCCCAGCGACCTTTGCGCAGCATCTCTGGTGGCAGCTTGCTGACGTCGTTGGCGGTGGCGACGACGAACACAGGTTTGGTTTTGTCCTGCAACCAGTTGAGCATCGTGCCGAATACCCGGGCGCTGGTGCCGCCATCGCTGGAGCCACTGGAGCCTGACAGGCCGCCGAAACCTTTCTCGATTTCATCGATCCACAGCACGCAGGGGCTGATCGCTTCGGCGGTGGCGATGACGCTGCGCAGGTTGGCTTCGGACTGGCCGACCAGCCCGCCGAACAACCTCCCGGCATCGAGCTTGAGCAGCGGGATGCCGAACACGCTGGCGGTGGCTTTGGCGGTCAGGCTTTTGCCAGAGCCGGGGACACCCAGCACGAGCATACCTTTGGGGACCGGCAGGCCGTAGTCACGGGCGCGCTGGCTGAAGGCTTGGCGGCGTTGCAGCAGCCAGTCCTTGAGTGCATCCAGTCCACCGATGGCGTCGAGCGTTTCGGTGCGGTCGATGACTTCGAGCAACCCACTCTTTTTCAGGGCATGGGCTTTCTCGCGGGCGACGATCGCGGGTGCGACCGCACCGGTCTCGATCACTGACAGGGCGAAGGCGTTCTCAGCCTCCATGGTGGTCAGACCCCCGGCGGCGCGGAGAACGGATTCACGATCTTCTTCGCTGGGTGGATCGAGTTCTGCGGAGGCGACGATACCGTCGAGCACAGTACCGAGTTGCTCCGCACCGGGCAGGTCGAGATCGACGCGCGTGATTTCGCGTTCGAGCTCGTCGGGTAGCTGCTTCCAGACACCGAGCAGGATCAGCACTTTGCCCTCGGCTTTGGCGCGGCTGAGGGTGTCGCGCAGCTTGCGGGTCAGCAGCGGATCTTTGTCTTCGAGCAGCTGGCCGAAGTCACGTAGCAGCACCAGGCAATCGCCTTCGAGGCTGTCGATCTGATCGAGAGCTTCGACCGGGTCAGAACAGTCACGGACCGTGCCGCTGGTGGTGTCGATGAAGCCGGTGGTCAGGCTCCAGGCATGCAGGGGCCGTTCGAGTGCTTCGGCGGCCGCTTTGACTTCTGCCTCGGCGCGGATCTCTTCAGGAGTGCACAAAAAAAGGCCGGCGTAACCGGCCCGTGCGTAGCGGATGAGTTGGTCTTTCATGGGTTCATTCGGGGTTGGGATTGGTTGTTGGT
>JBBKXR010000176.1:0-35427 GCA_037969585.1 Verrucomicrobiales bacterium | reverse complement strand
CAGCAACCTGGAGAGGGACAAGGTAAGGGCGAAGGCCAGCAACCTGGCGAGGGGCAAGGTAAGGGCGAAGGCCAGCAACCTGGCGAGGGGCAAGGTAAGGGCGAAGGCCAGCAACCTGGTGAGGGACAGGGTAAAAGCGAAGGTAAAGGCGAGGGAGAGGGCCAGAGCCAAAGTGGCACTTCGCTTGTCGGTGGCAGCGGCAATTCTGGAGGTGGCGGGGCAACTACTAACGGCGGCGGTGATGATCGACGTCAAGGATTACCGAACGGAGCTGGTACTGCTCAGAACGGTGGGCGACCGATGTTTTTTAATCGTGCCGAAGAACAGGTTCGGCCTGGCCCGCTAACAGGTGAAGGTTACGAAGAGTGGGCTGACCGCCTGCGTAATATTGGCGAAATGTTAGGCGACGAGAAGTTGAAAAACGAGGCTGCTCAGGTGCTCGATCAAGCGCGCGCAATGCGCATTGATTTTGTGCGCGACAACATGCCGCCACAGGCTGCCATCGTCGACCAGCGCATCCGCAAGCCATTGGTGGAGCTTCGCGATCGTGTTGCCGAAGAGCTGGCGCGCAAGACTCAGGAAAACCCACTGTCACCGATCGATCGCGACCCGGTGCCGAGCGAGTATCGCGATCTCGTTCGGCGTTATTACGAGCAATTGGGAGAAGGGCGCTGAGCGGTAAGTTCGTTCGCATCGTTTTAATTCAGGAATGAACGACACCTTTTTCTTCGATGCCCGAGCGTGGGCGTGGCCTGCGCTGGCAGTGCTGACAGTGGGCACCTTCATTTTGTGGAGCAGTTACCGCCGCTTCCCGGTGCGTGGCTGGCCGCGGTGGTTGGGGTTTTTTCTGAAAGCGTCAGGCTTTTTATTGCTGGCGTTGTGCTTGCTCGAACCGATGCGCAGAGGGCGTGCTCCGAAGCGTGGTGCGAACGATGTCGTCGTGCTGGCCGACAACAGTCGGGGCATGATGCTTGGCGAAAACGCGCCTGGTGAAGCGGTGCGAAAATTGATCGCCGAAACGGATGCTGACCGGTCCGATTTGCTGGATGCGCTAGACGAAAATTTCCGACTGCAGACGTATCTATTCGATCGCCGACTGAAGCGTACCGCGGATTACAGCGAGTTGGATTTTTCCGGGGACGATTCGGCGCTCGGCTCAGCCCTGACGGCGCTGGTTAATCGCTACCAGTCACGGCCCTTGGCGGCGTTGCTGGTGTTCACCGACGGCAACGCCTCCGATCTCGAAGCGCTCGAGGAATTTTCGAAGCGAGACGATTTACCGCCCCTGTTCCCTATCGCCATCGGGCGCGAGGGCGAATTCGCCGATCTATCGATCAGGTCTCTCGCAGTTTCCGAAACTTCATTCGAAGATGCGCCGGTTAAAGTGGTCGCTCACGTCGGCGGCAGCGGTTTTGCCGGCCAGCGAGTCAGCGCTGTCGTCAGCGATGAAACCGGGGTTGAATTGGCGCGTGAAACTTTGGCTCTGCCGAGCGACGAAAGCCGCGATGGCGTTTTTCGAATTCGCGTGCCAGTGGTGAAGCCGGGGGTGTCGTTTCTGACCCTGACCGTGCTGTCGGAAAAGATCGCTGAGGGCGAAGGCTGGAAAGATTTGCCGAAGGCTCGAAAGGCCGCCACCGAGGTTACTTTGGAGAATAATCAGCGTCTTGCGGTGGTCGATCGTGGTCGCGGTCCGTATCGGGTGCTCTATGTCAGTGGGCGTCCGAATTGGGACTACAAATTCCTGCGCCGTGCTTTGCTGCGTGACTCTGAAATGGATCTCGTTGCTCTGGTGCGCATTGCCAGGCGCGAACCGAAATTTGAGTGGCGTGGGCGCGAGGGTGAGAGTGCCAACCCGCTGTTTCGCGGCTTTGGTTCCGATGTCCCCGAGGAAACCTTACGCTACGACCAACCGGTACTGATGCGCCTGAATACTCGCGATGGCGAAGAGTTACGCGATGGATTTCCCAAAACCGAAGCAGGTTTATTTGGCGATTATCGGGCCGTGATCCTCGACGATGTCGAAGCGGATTTTTTCACCCTCGAACAGATGAACTTACTGGAGCGGTTCGTTACGACCCGTGGCGGCTCGGTGCTTATGATGGGTGGCGGTGAGTCGTTTCAACCCGGTGGCTACGAGGACACGCCGATCGGTGATCTCTTGCCGGTCTACGTCAATCGTCTCAGCACGGGAACGGCAGCGCTCGGCGGGCGATTCAGTCTGAGTCGCGAAGGCTATCTCGAGCCGTGGGCGCGCTTGCGCATCGAGCAGTCGGAAGAAGAATTGCGCGAGGCGCACATGCCCGAATTTCATGTCATCAATCGTCTGCAGGCGATCAAGCCTGGTGCCAGCGTCATGGCGACGGTGACCGACACTCAGCAGCGGCAGCATCCGGCCCTGGTGGTGCAGCGCTACGGCGAAGGACGCAGTGCGGCGCTGACTATCGGCGACATGTGGCGATGGGGGATGCGCGATCCGGAGGCCCATGAGGACCTCGACAAAAGCTGGCGACAGTTGGCTCGTTGGCTGGTCAATGATGTGCCCGATCGAGTCGAGGTAACGACAATTCGCGAGTCCGAAGGCGCCAGTGATGCCATGCGCTTTGAGGTGCAGGTGCGTGACGCCGCTTTTCGACCCCAAGACGATGCTTCGGTGAAGATCACCATGACCGGTCCTGACGACGAGGCTGCCGAAATTTTTGCCGAGCCGAGTCTGGAAGCAGCGGGCGTTTTCACCGCAACACTCTACCCGGAAAATTCAGGTGCTTACCGGGCGACCGTAACGGTGCGCGATGTCGAAGGTGTTGTGCTGGCTGAAAAAGAGAGCGGATGGACCGTTAATCGAATGGCAGATGAGCTGCGTTCGCTGACGGTCAATCGGCAGGTCTTGCAGTCGCTCGCCGAAGCCAGTGGCGGACGCGTGCTGGCGCCGAACGAATTGATGGCATTCGTAAAAACTGAACTCGCCGATCTCGACGCGCCGGTCATGGAAACCTGGACACGACCGTTATGGCATACCTCATGGTTGTTTGCATTAGCGTTACTGTTGTTTGTTGCAGAGTGGGGCTTGCGGCGATGGAAAGGCGTTATCTAAAATGGTGATGAAGCGAACATTCAAGTGCATGGGTATTGTGATGGGCGCCTTATTGGTGGCTACCGGCATAGGGTTCGGGCAAATTCCCGATTCGGACTTAACCGTGATGCTCGTGGTAGGGGCGCCTGGCGAACCCGAATACGAAGGCCGATTCGCTGAAATGGTGACCACATGGAAGGCGGCCACAGCGAAAGGAGGTGCCGACTTGGTAACCATCGGTGTCGAGGCAAGTGGCCGCGAACGCAGCAACGATCGGCAGCGATTGCAAAAATGGCTCGAACAGGAGGGGCAACGCGAGGACGCCGGGGAGGTGTGGCTGGTGCTGATCGGTCACGGCAGCTTCGACGGCCGGACGGTAAAGTTTGGTCTTACCGGTCCAGATTTTACCGACGAGGAGCTGGCGGAATGGCTAAGCGACTGGAAGCGTCCTCTGGCTGTTATCAACACCGCTTCGGCGAGTTCGCCTTTTTTGAACGCGCTGTCAGGAGAGAATCGTATGGTCATTTCGGCTACCAAAAGCGCCTCTGAGATTTTCTATACCCGCTTCGGTGAATATTTTTCACGGGCCATCGCGGGAATCGAAGGGGCTGATCTGGATAACGACGAACAGGTTTCGTTGCTTGAGGCATTTCTCTACGCGTCTAGCGAAGTAGCGAACTTCTATGAAAGCGAGGGCCGATTGGCCACCGAGCACGCTCTCATCGACGACAACGGCGACGGCCTGGGCACACGTTCGGATTGGTTCGAGGGCGTCCGGGCGATTCGCAAAGCCCGCGAAGGCGCCGAACCGGACGGCGAACGGTCATTGCAGAGAGTGCTTATTCTCAATGCCGCCGAAGCCCGAATGGCACCTGAGCTGCGCCAACAACGCGACAAGCTAGAGCTCGAACTAAACGCATTGCGCCGCCAGCGTGGGGAATTGTCGGACGATGGCTATTATCAGAGCGTCGAGGCGCTGCTACTGAAGATCGCAAAGATCTATCAACAGGCAGAAGACTCTGGCTCTGGCTCCGGCTCCGGCTCGTAGATTTTCGTGCGTCGATGTAGATTCGAAACGACATTTGCTCGTGCAGAAAATCATGTAAAAAGTCAGGCATATAAATCATGTAAAAAGCCAGGCATATAATAGTAGACAAAATGATGATGTGTGATGATGGTTGGCACATGGCTCGGATGCGAATCGTTTTGGAGGGAGGTGGAAATTATCACGTTGTCTCGCGTATTGTTGAACGCAGGTTTTACTACGGAGAAAGGGAGAAGGAATTTTTTGTGGGGGCAATGAGACGGCTGGAGGCGTTCCTTGATGTGAAGGTGCTGACCTATTGCGTGATGTCGAATCACTTTCATTTGTTGCTGGAAGTGCCTGGTCCAGAAGATGTCGTAAAGCTTTCGGCAGAGTCATTGCGGGCGCGTCTGCCTTTGCTGTATAGTGGCAAGGCTCTGGTAGATGCTCGGGATGAAATCGATCGGGCGATGTCGGCGACGGAGAGTTCGATGGGAACTTCGGCGTGGATAGACGGTATCGTGGCCCGATACCAAGAGCGGATGGGCGACCTTTCGGTTTTTCTCAAAGAGTTGAAATGGCGATTTTCGCGCTGGTATAATGCGGATCATGATCGGGTGGGCGCGCTATGGGAGGATCGGTTTCGTTCGATTCTAGTTCAGGGAGACGAACACGCTTTGATGACGATCGCGGCATACATCGAGTTAAATCCTCTGCGGGCAGGGTTGGTGGAGGATCCGATGGAATATCGGTGGTCTGGCTACGGTGAGGCGATGGCGGGCAAAAAGTTAGCCCGACGAAGATTGGCGCGTTTGCACGGGCGCATGCGCGCTTGGCAGGGGGAAGGACGTCCACCGATCACCTGGCGCGAGATTGGAGCGGCTTACCGCCGGTATTTGTTTGGACAAGGGGAGGTGCGTCTTGGTGATAGCCGGACGGGGAGTGGGGCAAAAGCTGGCATTCCGTCGGAGCGGGTTGAGCAGGTGATTGATCGAGAAAAGGGCCGAGTTTCTTTGGCCACTGCGCTGCGCAACAGGGTTCGCCATTTTGTTGATGGAGCCGTTTTTGGTAGTGAGGAGTTTGTCGACAACGTTTTCGAGGAGGAGCGATGGAGGTTTGGTGAAAAACGCAAGACTGGAGCGCGCAAGATGCGGGGAGCAACTTGGGATGGGTTGTCGACTTTGCGTGACCTGGGCGATGGAGGAGGAGGCTGAAACGCAGCAAGAGTTTCGGGGGTGTTAGCCGAAAAAAAAGACTGCTGGAGCGTTTTTCGAGGTTTCAATGGGAGTCGGATTCGTGTTGGTTGTGGTGGGACTGGACGAAGCTAATCGATGTTGAATTTTGGCAAACGGGCTCACTTGAGTCGTGGCGGGCGACTGTTAACAGTCGTCGCGCTGGTGGGAATAGGTATTGGCACGGTGTTGCGCTGGGAGCAATTGGGGCCGGCGTCTTGGTTCTTTTCGATGGCGGTGACGGTGGGGATTGTTGGGCTGCTCGGCTGGCGCAGTAAAGAAATTGAGAAAGAAGAAACGGTCGGCGGAGTCTCCGAAACTGAGTTGATAGAGACCGCACGGGCGGCGATAGAAATGGAAACGCGCGGACTGGATCGGAAGCGCTTGGATTTTGCGAAGGTGGTCATGGCTTATGCGGAGTTCATGGAATATCCGGATTTCGCGATGCTCGAGCAGACGGATTGGCAGGGGGAATCGTGGACTGATCGAGATAAGCGGGTGCGTGCGCTGCTCGACAGCGAGTCGGATCGCATGCTGTTGAAATTTTCCCGTGGAGAGTATTGGGAAGACAAGGTCTTTCAGCACAAACTCCTACTGGGCGATGTGATCGGGTTCATGGAGGCCGTGGCGCGGATTCATCAACCGGATGCGGAGCGACCATTGATGGAAACGAATTTGGACTCGCTGCTGAAAGCGATCAATCGTGCATCGCTGCAGGTGCTGCTGCTGCTCGAGGAGCTGCCGATGCTCGACGTCAAGGATTTCAATCTGCGTAAAATGTATGACGGGGTACGAAAGGCTGGGAAGGTTTATAATAAGTTCGCTGAGTTGTCGCCGTATCTCGAGCCTGTGCGCTATCTGTGGCAGGGAACGAAATTTCTTTTTGCGTCAAATCCGTTGATTGCAGCGGGTTGGATCGCAGGATCGGAATTGGCATGGAAAGGGAGTAAGAAGTGGGGAAAGAAGAAGATTGATGCCTACATGCTGACGCTGATGAAGCAGTCGTTGGGCATCATCGCCTGGGAGACGGCGTCGATTTTTGACAAGACTCACCGCTACCGTGATCCGGATTGGATCTATGCGGTTGAGTTGGTGCACTTGGTGAGTGAGTTCCCGCTAACGCCAGAGGCGATGCGTGGGGCGTTGAAGGAGCTTGGTTCGGTGCCGCTGAGAAGTTCTTACGATAGGACGTTTCTGTATCGGTGCGTGGCGCAGCATGTCAGCCCCAAGCCGGATCGATTTGCGCAGCCAGATCTATTGCCGCATAACGTTCGTTATCAGATTGCGGCGAGGCTATTGGGGTTTCAGCAGGCTTATGAATTGGCAGTGGAGCAGAAGAAGCTGACGGCGTGGCGGGCAGGTGTGGGCAAGCGTCTAAATCTGGCGGATGCGATGGTGGAATTCGGGGGTGGTTAGAGAATGCTTCTTTCTTGTTTGAGAAGCGTTTGAGCGGTTGAGTAAACTCCGTTTCCGAGAGGGCAGAGCGCCCTAATTTCTCATCTCTCCTTTCTAAATAGCACTCAATTATAAAATAAATGCCAGGCATTTTAAAGTGGCAAAGCATCACGGGAATTTGCGCAATTGTGATTGCGACGGGCGCGTTGCTCCAGATCGACGGGACGGTGCTAACGAATTGGCGGTGCTTGTTCACGCTATCAAGGAGTTACCATGATTGTGGTGGTTTTGAATTTCTGCCTAAGTCATGGGATGAGTTCTTTCTTTTTTGATTGCCGTTTGTGGGCTGCCGGGGTGTTGCTGATATCGCTATTTGCGGCACTCGGTGGCGATTCTGCCTTGGCGCAGGGTGGTGTGCATGGGCGTGACGGGCGGGTTGTGGTACGGTCTACAGAATTTCCTGCCCTTTCGGCGGATGGAAAATGGTTGGCGTTTGGTTGGAGGGACGATATTTGGATTGCCAAGTCGAAGGGTGGACGAGCGCGACGATTGACGCAGGATGCGGGTTACGATTCGCGACCGCAGTTTTCGCCGGACGGTAGGACGATCGCATTTACCAGCAATCGTGATGGGACTTATCAGGCGTATGTGGTGCCGACGATAGGTGGGGAGCCCAGGAAAGTGACTTATCACTCGGAGGGTTCGTTTACGTTGGACTGGTATCCGGATGGACAGTCACTGCTGGTGCGTGGGGTGCGCGACGCGGCGGGACATTACCCGTATCGGTTTTTCCGCGTCGATGTGGCGGATCTTGCTGACGAAGCCGAAAGGCCGGCACCTGTGCTGCTGTTCGAGGCGACGGGACGAGAGGCGAATTTGGCGCCGGACGGACGGCGTCTGCTATTTACACGTGAGGGCATGGATCTGTACCGGAAGGGATATCGCGGCTCGAGGGCGGCTCAAATATGGCTCGGCGATGGATTGGAAAAAGCCGAACCGCGATTTCGTCGATTGTCGCCGGTAACGCTTGAGATGGGTGCACGGTCGCCCCAGTGGCAGGCGGATGGTAAGGGTTATTTCTACATTGGAGCTCAGGCTGAAAACGGGGTGTTCGAGGTGCGCCACGTTGATCTGGCGAGTAAGGCGGACAGGCAAGTGACGGATTCCGATGGAACTTTTCCGGTAGTTCGTCCGCGATTGTCGCGGGATGGGTCGGCGATGGTTTTTCAGCGCGGCTTTGATTTGTATCGAGTTAATGTTGGCGATCGAGAAGAGGGTGAAAATGCCGTCGAGCACAAGATAAAGCTGTGGGTAGGTGACGATGGAGCAGTCGATACAGAAGACGAAGAAATGCGTCGAATCTTGTCGAAGGCGAGCAACTTGAGTTTCTCGTCCGACGGCCTTGAGATAGCGTTCATTGCGGGCGGAGATTTGTGGGTCATGGACACCGTCTTGCGAGAGCCCAGGAGGGTGACGGCGACGCCTGAGGAGGAGAATGAGCCGGTTTTTTCGGCGGACGACGAAAGCATTTTCTATATTCGAGATGCTGGGAAGACCGTTGATATCTGGCGTGCCGAACGTGCCGTGCCGAAAAATTACTGGTGGTTAAATCAGGATTTCAAGCACATTCAGATCACCAAGGACGGGGAAGAGAAGCAGGATTTGCAGCCGGTGCCGGGCGGTGAGCGAATTTCGTATGTTCGAGGACTTGGGGATTTGTGGACGTCTAAGTTGGACGGTAGTGATGCCAGACGGCTGATCGAATCGTGGAACGCTCCGGCGAGTTCGTGGTCGCCGGATGGGCGTTGGTTGGCTTACTCACTGTCGGACGATGATTTCAATCGCGACATTTGGATCCGCCCAGTCGATGCTTCCCATGAGCCGTTTAATGTCTCGCGACATCCTGACCTCGACAGCAATCCATCGTGGTCACCAGACGGAAAGATTCTGGCCTTTACCGGTCGCAGAGTCGATGACGAGACCGATATCTACTACGTCTGGCTGACGCGTGACGGCGAGCAACTCGACAAGCGCGAGCGGACCTTGCGCGAGGCGGTTGAGAAAATGAAAAAGGAGCGCAAGGTGGCGACGACGGCATCGGATCCAAAGGCCGCGCCGAAGCCACAACCTGAACCGAAGAATGCGGAGCCGAAACCTGAGCCGGACACGGAAAAGTCTGAGCGTTTAGCGGAACCTGCGCAGAAGCCGGTCAACGCTGCTGATGGGGAAAAGGCAAGCGCCGCGGAAAAGTTGACGCCACCCGTAGTAGCGAAGCAGCCGATAGTGAAGATCGACTTCGAGGGTATCTACGAACGCATCCATCGCATTTCGATACCCAACTCGACCGAGACGGGTTTGTTCTGGTCGCATGATTCAAAGCGCGTCGCCTTCACCGCTGAGGTCAAAGGCAGCAAGGGGACTTTCATGGTGACTTTTCCCGACAAGCTGACGACTCCAGTCGCGCTAAGTTCAAAAGCTGGCAGCTTTGCCCGCTGGATCGCGAAAAATGATACGATCCTGTGGCTGGTTGACGGCAAGCCTTCGACTTTATCGAAAGGTAAGTTGGTGCAGTATCCGATTCGCGCGTTGCAGACGCTGGATCATCGCGCATACCGGCGGGAGGCTTTTGAGCAGGTATGGAGAGCTATGCGTGATCGCTATTACGATGGGTCGCTGAACGATCACGACTGGGATGCGATGTATCAACGTTATGTCGGTGCAGCCTCAGCTGCGCCGGATCATCGGGCATTTGATGCGGTGGTCGACATGCTGCTTGGTGAGCTCAACGGTTCGCATTTGGGATTTTCGATGAGATCGTGGCCGACGCCTTCGAGCGGGCCTTGGAAAAATGAGACGGCCCACCTAGGATTAAGTTTTGATCGATACTTTGACGGTGAAGGTCTGAAAATCGAAACGGTGCTTACTGACGGTCCAGCTGATCGGGTGGGGATGAAACTTGAGCCTGGCGATATCGTCACGCACATCGACCGGCAACCGGTGAGCGGAGAGGTCGATTTGACGACGATTCTTAATGGGCGTTTGGATCGTGATATCTACCTGACGGTGGCCGATGCAGGTGCGGAGAATGCTGCGGCGAAGTCACGGGTGGTTCGATTGCGGCCAGTCTCCTACACGACCGCGCGTCGTTTGGCGAACGATGATCACATTAGGGCCACGCGGGCAAAGGTGAAGGAACTGAGCGATGGCAAACTGGGCTACGTTTACGTGCCGAGGATGCAGTGGAACGAGTTCGTGAAATTTGAGGAAGAAATATACGCTCGTGGGGTCGGATGCGAAGGGTTGGTCATCGATGTGCGCGACAACGGCGGAGGATTTACCGCGGATCATTTACTGACGGTACTGACGCCGGCAGAGCATGCGTTCACTATCCCGCGAGGTGGTGGTGTCGGCTATCCTCAGGACCGTCGAGTTTATGCTATTTGGTCGAAACCGATCGTAGTGTTGTGCAATCAGAACAGTTTCAGCAATGCCGAGATCTTTGCCCATGCGATCAAGACGCTTCGACGTGGCAAGTTGGTCGGTGAAGCGACGGCGGGTGGCGTTATCTCGACGGGCTCGATGAGCATTATGGATGTCGGGACTTTGCGTCTGCCGACTCGCGGTTGGTTCAGCCTGAAGGACGGCGAGGACATGGAGCTCAACGGTGCACAGCCGCACGTCCTGGTGCGCAATCTCCCAGGGGAGGCGCTGGCCGGTCGGGATCGACAGGTCGAGCGGGCGGTTGAAGTCTTGATGAGGGACGTGAAAGCAGCGGCGCGCAAAGAACGGCCGAAGGCGATCAAAGCGAGTGAGCGCTGAGGAATCGCGGTATTTGCGGTTGCTAAAGGTGGGGCTGCGCTGTTTGTTGTGCGCCTTTTGTGACCCTATCCGGCAGCTGTGCCGAACCGCTTTATGAGTGCTACCAACGACGCTGAAACTACCTCGACCGAGCCACGATTTTCGATGGAGAAAATCGTCAGCCTGTGCAAACGCAGGGGCTTTATCTTTCAATCGGCGGAGATCTATGGAGGGCTCAACGGCTGCTGGGATTACGGTCCATTGGGTACGGAATTGAAGCGCAATCTGAAGGACTACTGGTGGCGTAAAAATGTGCAGGAGCGCGATGATGTGGTCGGTCTCGATGGCTCGATCCTAACTCATCAGGCGGTGCTCACGGCGTCGGGGCACGTCGGTGGATTTTCTGATCCGATGTGTGATTGTCTTTTGACCAAAGCCCGTTTGCGCGCCGATCAGATTGAGCCGCAGTCTGGCACTGCTTATCACTACACGGGAGCGAGCCATGAGGAGTCGGGCTGGTCATCGGACAAAGGTTATTCGGTGCTGATCACAGATCCGAATCAAGACGAAAACAAAGCTCGTAAGACCGCGCGTCAGTATTACGCGCAGTTTCTCAGTGACGGCGGTATTTCACCGAAGACCATCGAGCTGAAGGGTGAGACGACGACGGAAGAGAAAGACAGCACATCGTATAATCCCGCCAACGGTTCGTTGCTCACGGAGCCGCGCGACTTCAACCTGATGTTCCAGACCAAGATGGGCGCATCGTCTGATGAGAATGATCCCAGTGCGGTCGCCTACCTGCGCCCTGAGACGGCTCAGTCGATTTTTGTGCAGTTCAAGAATGTGCTGGAAACGTCGCGCGTAAAGTTGCCGTTCGGTATTGCGCAGATTGGGAAAGCCTTCCGCAACGAGATCAATCCACGCAACTTTACGTTCCGGTCGCGCGAGTTCGAGCAGATGGAGATCGAGTATTTCTGCCGTCCCGAGGATGGTCTCAAGTTGACCGATTACTGGTTGGAGCAACGACTGAAGTTTTACGAAGAAGTGGGTCTGTCGCGTGACAAACTGCACGTGATCGACATTCCCGACGGCGAGCGGGCGCACTACTCGGCAAAGACCTACGACATCGAGTACGATTTTCCTTTCGGGCAGCAGGAGCTGGAAGGGGTTGCTTATCGCACGGATTACGACCTTACCCAACACAAGGAACACAGCAAAAAGCCAATGGAGTACGTCGATCAAGCGGCAGGTGAAAAGCTCATTCCGCACGTGGTCGAGCCGAGTGCCGGTTGTGATCGCACCATTCTGGCGATCATCTGTGAAGCCTATGACGAGGAGATCGTTACCGACGAGAAGGGCAAGGAAGAGACGCGCACAGTGCTGCGGTTCAAGCCTCGCATGGCACCGGTGAAGTGCGGTATTTTCCCGTTGTTGAAGAACAAGCCCGAGTTGGTCGCTAAGGCCAAAGAGATCGAAGCGATGCTGGTGCCGCTGATGAACGTTTTCTACGACGAAGGTGGCAACATCGGGCGGCGCTATCGCCGTCAGGATGAAGTTGGTACGCCGTATGGGGTGACGATCGATTTCGACACCCTTGGTGAAGGCGGTGACGAACTCAAAGACACGGTAACCTTGCGCGAGCGCGATTCGATGGAGCAGACCCGTATCGCGATCGTTGATCTGCCGATGATGCTGCTCGAGAAAATCCGCTAATTTGGCGGCCGTGATTGGCAGGTCATGAAGTGGAAAATTCTCGCCATTGGAAAGCCGGCGCTCAGCTTCGCTAAAACGGGCGTGGCTGAGTATCTCGGTCGTTTGCGGCGAGGAGCTTCCGCTGAGTTAGTCTATCTAAAAGAGTGCGGCTCAGAGGCCAACGGCGATACCCAGTTGGCGCGGTCCGAGGGGAACTTGCGTATCGTCCTCGACGAACGTGGCGAGGACTGGACAACGGCAGATCTGGTGAAACACATCGATCAATGGGAGTTGGACCGAGTCAAGGAATGCACGGTATTGATCGGCGGAGCGGATGGTCACAGTAAATCGGTTCGCGATTCCGCTGACGCTGTGTTGCGCTTGAGTGCCTTCACGATGCAGCATGAGCTGGCGCTGGTGGTTTTTCTCGAACAGCTATACCGCGCCTATACGGTGAAGCGTGGCGAGCCGTATCACCGGTGAGGATCTTGGATCCAGAATGGTGAAATTTAGGGCGTCAAAGTGTCCGCGCGGCGCGGTCGCGCGAAAAGAAATTTGGATTAGTGCTTGTCGGATTGTTTAGGAAGTCCTAACTATTCAATTCTTAGAATATTCGCAGCGCTGCAACCCGTGTCCGATCCTTCACAACTGCCCGGTGCACCACTTTCCGCACTGGTGGTAGATGACGACCCAGCCTCCCGGCTGTTGTTGTGTCGTCTACTTGAGCGTCGAGGTCTCGTTGTTAACGCTTGCGCAGCGTCGGAGGTTGATGATTCGATCGTCCAATGCGAGACCCTGGTGGTTGCGCGTAGTGAGATCCGAGGGCTGGAAAGTTCCGGCTTTCGAAAATTGCTCAAGCGGGTGCGTTCGGAGAATGAGAATGGAGCGGGTGAATCTGGAGCTGACGAAAAAGTGTCACGTTCTTTGATGCTGGCGATCTGTCACGACGCCAGTGCGGATGTTGTTTCGACGGGTGGACGTACCGGATCGGCGTCGGATGAAGTTGCGGTAGAGGGCTGGGATAGAACTTTCTTTGGCACCGTCGATGGTGAGACATTGCAGCAGTGCGCGGACTCGGTTGATCGGTGGCTGGAGGCTCAAGGCCTGGGGCCAGCGAAGGCCGCGATTAAACCGGCGATGCCCGCTGCCGCAGTGGCTTTGATGCGCTCGCCGTTTGAACTGGCGACTGTGGAGCGCGACGCGAGCGATCAAGCGATCGTCGAAAACGGGCTAACCTGGGAAATGGCGCGGACGACTGCCGAGAAAGGGTTTTTCGGAGTGATCGTTTTTGATGCCGAGGAAGAAGTCGTATATGCCAATCAGCGGCACGAGGACCTGCTTGGCGTCAGTGTAGTTGAGGCGGGTGGTATTTCGGCATGGCTGGCGGCAGCCTGTCCGGATGAGAACTACTCGAAAAAAATCAGCAAGCTGTGGCGTCGTCACATTTGGCAGAAACAGCTGACTCGAACCTTCACGCTGAAGGCGCGCAATGAGAAGCTGCGCGAGATCGAATTCCGTCCGCGTCTGCTTGCCGACGGTGGCCTGCTGATCATGCTCTCCGATGTTACCGAGGTGTGCCGCAATCGCGATATGCTGGCGGTGGTACAGGCAAAGTTCGCGGCGGTGTTCCAACAAATACCGAGCGGAGTGGCAATGCTCGATCGTACCGGGCGATTCTTCGATGTGAATCCAGCTCTGGAGGGGATGATGAAGTGCTCGCGGCTCGATCTGCTGCGAATGACCATCGACGAGTGCCTCGTTGAGGGGGAGGCGAGAAAATTGCGCGCTCTTGAACGAGAGGCGGAAATGCAGGAACCCACCAAGTCGGTGATCGAGAATCCGAAAGCGATGCTTCGGTTGCTCGCCAAGGATGGCACACAGCTTCATGTCGAATTCAGTGTGTCGCCGGCTGAAGCGTCGCCAGTCGGAGGTTTTCTACGCACTTACTTTTTACGCGATGTCAGCGAGGAAGTGGTATTGCGTGAGCGCCTGCGCGTTAGTCAGGAGCAAAACCGGGCCCTGCTGGAAGTGATCCCGGACGCGGTGCTGTTGCTCGATCGCCATGGTCATATCGAAGATTTGGCGCTGCCACCGATCGGTCCTCTGAGTGGCGATCCCGTAGCGTGGGTAGGGCGTGATCTGGCTGAGGTGTTACCTGGCTTCGGCGGTTCGGACTTTCTGTCGGTCGGGGAAGTGATCCGCAGCGGCGAAGCTCGCGAGTTTAGTTTCTCCCAGGAGCGGCCACCCGGTGATACCGGTCATGCCAGCGTATTTTCCGATCGAATCGGACCGATGAGGGAATTACATTTCGACGTCCGTGTGGTGCGCTGTGGCAGCGAACACGCGGTGGCGATCGTGCGCGACACGACATTGCCAGTCGAGGGCGATCTGGCCTTGCGTCGCGAAGCGTTGGTCGGTGAGCATCTTCAGGATGCGGTGATTGTCTGTAGCCCGAGGGGTCGCATCGAAGACTGGAATCGTTCGGCGCAGCGCGTGTTCGGCTATCGTCGTCACGAAATCCTCGGCTGTGGCTTGTCGAAGCTGTACGCGCCGGATAATGCGACCGATTTCAACAGCAGCCTGGCACGCGAGCTCAACGATCACGGGCGCTGGTCGGCTGAGAGGGAGTTCGTGCACAAAAATGGCAAAATCGAGCGCTGCGAAGTGCTGTTTCTGCCGGTCGAGCGCGGCGGGGTGCCGATTTCGCTGGTGGGTATCCATCGGCCACTGGGCTGAGCAGGCTGCCGTGACGTTAGATTGCGTTGCCGGTAGGCTGGAATTACGGGTTTCCGAGGCATGAGATGGTCCTTCGGGATTGACTCAGTGCGCTGGAATGGAGTAGGAAAACATACGACTTTTATGGATTCCGATAAAATTTTGACTGGAGCGCGTGTGCTGGTGCTGGCGCAAGAAGGGGCCGACCTTGGCAGCGAGGGCGAATTCTCGGCTTTGCTCGCTGGCATCGATTGCCGCCTCGTGGGTGTCGCATCGTCCGCATTGGAAGCTGTGAAATTCGCAAACGATCTGGCAACGCGTCCGGATCTGGCAGTCGTAGACCTGGGCAGTAGCAGCGAAGCGTTTGATGTCTGCGCGGTAGCCAGACAACTCAGCGAAGCCTTCGGTACCGTGCCCGTGATCGCAATGTCGCGTTCCGACATTGGTCGCATGAACGAGGCGATCAGTGCGCGCCCGGCGGGATATTTGAACAAACCGTTTTCGCAAACGACTTTAAAGGAGACGTTGCTCAAGGCGTTGCCCGATCGAAAGCCGGTTGAGCTGCCAATGAATCTTCCGTCTCCTTCGAAAGCGATCGAGTTGGGAGCAGGTGCCGTCGGAGCAGCCGGCGTTGCCCTGGCAAGTGCCGGTCTGGGATCACCGGCCAGCGCCGTGAAAACAACGACTGCCGATGCGATCGAAAGCTCACTGAAATCACTGTTGGCAGAACCGCAGCAGGAAAAAGGTTCCGAGGCGGAAAAGCCGGCTTCGGCATTGTCGCCTCCGGCTCCGTCGGAGCTTGCGGGCGCGATTCCGTCGGCTTTGTCGGCACATCCACCTGGCGAAGATCCGAACGCCCACAAGCGCGCTGCTCGAGGCCAGCAGTTGCAGGGGCTCGGCTATCTAGGCCGCGGCTTTGCCCATGAATTTAACAACCTGCTCACGGTTCTGATCGGCAACCTTTCGCTGGCGCAGGATCGCTACGAAGGTGGCGCCGCCGGCGTCGGAGGTGGAGCTGATGAGGAGAGTGAGTTGACGGCGGCTCTCGGTGCTGCCGAGCGTGGTCGACGCATGGTTCAGCAACTCCTGACGTTTGCCGAAGGCGGCCAACCGGTGCGCGACGTAGTGCGCATTGCAGATTTGGCGAGGACGGTTCTCGGCAACCATCGCGAGTCGCATCCGTCGATCTTTTTTCAGTTCCAGTGCAGTGAACCGGATTTGAAAATATCCGTCGATCGCGATCAAGTATCGCGGCTGTTGGAAAATCTGGTCACCAATGCTGTGCAGGCGATGCCCGCTGGTGGCACGGTGATCGTTCGATTACTGACGACGACCGACGCGAAGGTCGATGGCGGACAGTCCGGGCTCGAGTATCTGCTCATGGAGGTTATCGATACTGGTGTCGGCATGGATGAAGAAACGCTCAAACACGCCTTTGATCCGTACTTCACCACCCGTGGCAACACCAATGCGACTGGCATTGGACTGACCGTTTGCGAATCGATTGCGAAATCGCACGGCGGTTTTCTGGTGCTGCAGTCCAAGTCAGGTCGTGGCACGATCGCCACCTTTCATTTGCCGATGAACGCGGCGACTGCCCGCCCGGATATTTTTCAACTGCGGGATGCTCCGCCGAAAAACGAGGTGAAATCCGCAGCCGCACCTCAGGCATTGGACAGCTCCTTGGCGGACATCGAAACGGTAAACGAAAGCGAAGGTATCCCCGGCCTGTTTGGCGCCCTGGTGACCGATTTTTCATCGCCGTCACCATTGTCGACGGCCGGAGAAGTGGCCGGCGGAGGTCACGACCGTCCCAACGCATTTGGCATGGTCGATGAAGGTGGTGGACGTCGTGTTCTGGTCATGGAGGACGACGCGATGATTCGGCGTCTGGTAGTTCGTTGCCTCGGCCGAGCTGGCTATGATGTCGTCGAAACCGCCAACGGTCAGGATGCGCTCGACATGCACGCCATGGCGGATGCCGAGGGCCGCCGATTTGATCTTATCCTCAGTGACCTGACCATTGAAGATGGCATGGGCGGTATCGAAATGATGCAGCTGCTCCGTCAACGAGACGACAAAATTCGAGCCGTCGTTTCCAGCGGCTACGCCGACAGCCCCGCGATGGCGCGCCCGGCAGAATATGGCTTCGACGCCGTGTTGCCCAAGCCCTATCCGCCGAGAGAGTTGCTGCGTTCCGTGGCAGAGACCTTGGCAGGGACTGAGGTCAGTGGGGGGTAGTCCCCATCATCAACTTGATCGATAGGAGGTCGAGTCATTGGACTGAGCTGTCGCCCAAAGCTAGCCGATTCATTGTATCGTGAGACTGATTCTACTTTTTCTCCTTTGGCCTGTCAGCCTAGTTGCTCAAGGTTCGCCACCAGGTGATGCCGTCCTCAAACCCACCTTTATGACAGGCTTTGATTCGTTCTCTGGAGGAACGGCATTTGTTTGTCGATTGAATGATCCCGGAGAAACCGTAATTCTTACCGCCCACCATTTGTTTGGCCCGGCTTGTGGATGGGAAGTAGAGTTTCGCTGGGACGAGCTTCGAGATGAGTTCGAGGCGATGACAGCGTTGTCGATGAACAATTTTAGGAAGTGGGTCACCTCAACAGAGCTTGTGGAAATTCCGGGAGCCGAAGGTTGGAATGGCGATGGATACCATCGAGATATTGCTGCGTGGCGCTTTCCCGAAGGAAGCGAGCTTCCCGCCCTTCCGTTGGCTACTGAGCTTCCGCAGAAGGGCGAGAGTGTGTTTCTATTCGCACGAGAGCGTGGAAAGGAAAAACTCGAACTTTTTGAAGCCGTGGTGGAAATTGCCACCGATACTGAATTCACCTATCGTTACAAACGAACGGAGAAAGTGAACTTCGGAGGTACTAGCGGAGCTCCCATACTCGATTCAGAAGGCCGCGTGGTTGGAATCAACTTGGGTGGCTATGACGAAGAGGGCGCTCTCACTCTCGGTGTTGGAAATCCGCTGCCGTCCATCGTTAAGATGCTTACTCCAGCGTTGAAAAGAAAGCCCTCCAAGTAAGTTCGAGTCAATTTATTACCACGTTAAGGCTTGGCAGAAGCCCGCCTGCGCTTGAGTGCGATGGCTCTACTACTTCTTTCCTTCTGCCTTCGCTTTCGCCTTCTCTGCAGCAGCGACCAACTCAGCTTCCCGAACCTTCAGGAATTCAGCTGAGATCTCGATGGCTTTGGCTTTGTCGGCACCGTCGTAGTCCCAAAATTCCTGGACCACGGCTTCGGCTTTGGGGAAATGGCTGCCATCGTCGCCGACGCGGGTGCGCAGTGCGGCAAGGCGCTTTTTCAGTTCGGCGACAGTGTCCGCCTGGGCGGGATCGTCGTAGCGATTGACGAGTTCTTTCGGGTCGTTTTTGAGGTCGTAGAGTTCCCAGCCTGGAGGCGTGCGGTACTCGCCCTCGTAGTTGCAGCCGTAGTAGTAGATGAGTTTATGCGTCTTGGTGCGGATGCCGACGTGGCCGGGGTTGTCGTGGTGGGCCATGTGCATCCAGTAGCGGTAGTAGGCCTCCTGTTTCCATCCTTCGGGTTCACTGCCGGTTTCGCAGACCTCCTTGAAGCTGCCGCCCTGCATGTAGTCGGGCGTTTTTTCCGCACCGGCGAAGTCGAGCAGGGTCGGCGCAAAGTCGACATTTTCGACGATGGTATCGACGCGCTGACCGGCCTTGATGGTTTTCGGGTAGCGAATGATGAACGGCATGCGCATCGACTCTTCGTACATCCAGCGTTTGTCCTGGTAATCGTGTTCACCGAGCATGAAGCCCTGGTCGCCGGTGTAGACGATGACCGTATTGTCGAGTTGGCCGATCGATTCGAGGTGAGCGAAAAGGCGGGCGAGGTTGTCATCGATGCCTTTGACGCAGCGCAGGAATTTCTTCAAGTAGACGTTGTAGGCCATGCGCTTGATCTGCTCCTCGCTGAGTTTCGATGGATCGTAGTCGGCGGGATATTCCTCGGGAAATTCGCGTGGTAGATCGATGGCGTACGAGCGACGTGGATTGCGGTTGCCGATGCTGGTGCCGATGTGGGGAACGAGTTCGTCGTTGTAGCCGCGGGTGGCGATCGAGCCGAAGGTGTCGGGCAGCGTCCACAGGCTGTCGGGCTCGGGAATATCGATGTCGGCGAGGTAGGCGTCGTAGCGCTTGGCGTTTTCGAAGTAGTCGTGCGGCGCCTTGTAGTGATGCATCAGAAAGAAAGGTTTTTCCTGATCCCAGCCTTCTTTCAGCCAATCAAGGGTGATGTCGGTGATGGCGTCCGATGAGTGGCTGTCTTCAAACTTGATGGTGTCTTTGCCCCAGCCTTTTTCGCCGCGAACACGAAAGGTCGGGTTGTAGTAATCGCCCTGACCGGGGAGCACCGTATAAAAGTCGAACGCGGCGGGTTCTGCTTTCAAATGCCACTTGCCGACCATCGCCGTTGCGTAGCCGAGTTTTTTCATCTCGGTCGGAAGGTACTGCTGAGCTGTCGGAATCTCTCCGTTGAGATCGAAGGCGCCGTTGGTGTGATCGTACTGACCGGTGATGACGCAGGCGCGGCTCGGCGAACAGATTGCGTTGGTGCAGAAGGCGTTCTCGAACAGCATGCCTTCCTTGGCCAGCTTATCGATTGTCGGAGTCGGATCCAATTTCGACAGCCGACTGTTGTAGGCACCGATGCCGTGGGCGGCGTGGTCGTCGGACATGATGTAAAGGATGTTCGGCTTGTCGCCGGCAATCGCGGGAAATGCTCCGGACAGGATAGTAAGCAGGCAGGCTAGGAGTAGATGGCGCATAGGGTGGGAAAGTTTTTAGTTCTAAGTGTTAAGCACTCAATTCGAGAAATGTCATGATCGGGACGGAGGTTAGCGAAAAATTTTGGCCGCAAGTGTGGCGGGCTTTTCACTTGCCGACAAGGGTGGAAGCTTGTTCAAGAGTAGGGATGCGAATTTTGTGGATCATTGCAATAGTTTTGGCTGTGGCGTCTTTGGCGCGGGCGGACGAGGACGTATTGGAGTTGATCTTGGTAGCCGGGCAGTCAAATGCCGTCGGATTTGATGCGAATCCAGCATTTCTGCCAAAATCAGACCATGATGCCGAGGTGAAATTTTGGTATCGCTGTGGTGATCCACCGGTCGACGACCACGATATCAGCAGTTCAGGGAAGTGGATCGCGTTGGCTCCGCAACCGAAGGGTAGTCCGAAGGAGAAGAGCAGTGCGCCTCGACAATATGGAAATTTCTCGACAGCGGAAGGTGGCTTCGGTCCAGAAATCGGGCTGGCGCGAGCCTTGCGCGAGCAGCAGCCGGATCGACGCATCGCGGTGATAAAGATAGCCTTCAGCGGTACGGCGATCGGCACTGACTGGAACCCAGATGCGCAGGAAGGCGACGTTCAGGGCGATTGCTATCGGGCGTTGGTCGCTGAAGTGAAAACGGCGATCGCGGCTGCGATCACGGATGGGGAGTCGATCCATCTACGCGCCTTCGCCTGGGTACAGGGTGAGAGCGATGCCAATGCAGTCGACGCACCTCTGTATGCGAGACGACTGACGCATTTGATCGCGAACCTGCGCACTGCGCTGGCGGCACCGGATATGATCGCGCTGCTGGCCGTGAACACGCAGTTCAGTGCGGGTAAGAACAAGCACATGCCCGCGATCGTCGGAGCACAGCAGGTTGTGGCGAATACGGATCCGCAAGCTGTCTACATCGATACCAGCAAGGCGACCATCGCCAACGCGGTTCATTTTGATGCGCAGGGCACTCTGGATGTCGGCAAATGGTTTGCCGAAGGGTTGATCAAATTGGAGGCAAGCAAGGTGCCCGCTGCGGTAAAGTGAGTTTGCCTAGCTAACAGGCTTGCCTAGCTGGCGGCTTATTGGTTTGATGTCAGGGAGTTGCCGGTGGCGAAAGTGCGTTGTCGGCACATTGCCTGATGACTTTCTCGATCGCCGCCGTCCTCGCCATTCTCGGCATATCTCTGGTGCTGTTCGTCACCGAGAAGCTGCGCATGGATGTGGTGGCGTTGTTAGTGCTGGGAACGCTGGGAGTGTCGCAGTTGGTGACGATGGAGGAGGCGCTGGCAGGCTTCAGCAATCCAGCGGTGGTGACGGTGTGGGCGATGTTCATTTTGTCGGCGGGACTCAGTGCGACGGGGATCGCGGACATCATCAGTCGCCAGGTGTTACGGTTTGCCGGCACGGGCGAGGTGCGGATGATTTTTGCGATCATGATCACAGCGGGTGGCTTGTCCGCCTTCATGAACAACATTGGCGTGGCTGCACTGATGCTGCCGGTGGTCATGGATATCAGCCGTAAGACGGGCATTTCGCCGTCGCGTCTGTTGATGCCGATGGCGTATGCGTCGCTGCTCGGTGGGTTGACCACGCTGATCGGCACGCCGCCAAATCTAGTGGCGTCGACGGCGCTGGTGCAGGCAGGTATGGAGGGATTCACGCTGTTTGAATTTGCGCCGATCGGGGTACCGGCGCTGATTGTGGGTGCAATTTTCATAGCATTTGTAGGGCGGCATTTGTTGCCAGCGAAGATGCCTAAGGAATTTGAAGAAACTTTCGACGATGCTTCACCGGGGATGCAATTTGCTCACAGCCTCGAAGACCGGCGATTTCGGTTACGGGTGACGGCGGGGTCGCCGCTGGCGGGACGAGCGTTGAAAGAATCCGGCTTGGCTCCCGTGCTCGGTCTGAGCGTGCTGGCGGTGGAGCGGGGGACTGCGACCCTCGAAGAGATTGATGGCGATTTTGCACTTCAGGAAAACGATCTGATGACGGTTCACGGGCGCGTAGATGAGTTCCGGGAGTTTCTCAACTGGAAGGCGTTCGAGCTGGCGAGCGGCACAGAAATTTTGCAACTCCTGTCGAAAGAAAAAGTCGGACTGATGGCGTTGGAGTTAGCGAGCGATTCCAGTCTGATCGGCCTGGACCTGAAAGAAATCGATTTTCATCGGCGCTTCGGAGCGCATGTTTTGACCCTGCGACGCGGTTCTAGATTGCACCGTGACGATCTCGGTGATTTGAAACTCGAAACCGGTGACCGATTGATGGTCGACGGGCGGCGCGAGGCTTTGGAAGCGTTGACGGAGAGTGCAGATTTTTCCAGCGCCGAGTTGGTCAGCGAGGAACAGGTGTCGGACATCTATACGCAGGAAGATTCGCTGCTCGAGTTACACAGTCCACTGGAGTCATCGCTGGTTGGGGTGACGATTGCGCAAACGGGTTTTTCGGAAACTTTGCAGCTGAGGGTCATCGGCATCGTGCGCAAGGGAGGCTCGATTTATTTCCCTGCAGCTGACGAGACATTCCAGGCGGGTGATCGGTGGTTGGTCCACGGTAGGCCTGCAACGCTGGACTTGATTCGAGCCATTCAAACCCTGGAAGTGGACGAGGGCGATCTCGCTGCGGTAACTGAAAATTCCGACAATGAACGTGATTTTGCCGAGGTTACGTTGTCACCCGGAAGCTCGCTGGCGGGGCAGAGTCTGCGCGACCTTGACTTCCGTCGGCGCTACGGAGTGCAGGTGCTGTCAATCTGGCGCCAGGGGCGGGCGTATCGTTCGCATCTGCGCAACATGAAGTTGGAATTTGGTGATGCTCTGTTGCTTTCGGGAAAGAATTTGAGGATTGCTGCTCTGACCAAGGACTCTGATTTTCTGGTGCTCAGTCAGTCAGCCTACGATGAAACTGTGGAAAAACGCAGTCCGCGCAAGGCCCTGTTGGCGACGGCGATCATGATCGCGGTGGTTGTGCCGGTGCTGATGGGCAAATTGCACATTTCCATCGCGGCGGTGGCTGGCTCGGCGGTGATGATCACGTGCCGCCTGTTGTCGATGAGCGAGGCCTACAAGGCGATCGAGTGGAAGTCTGTGTTCTTGATTGCCGGCATGATTCCGTTGGGTACGGCGATGCAGACTTCGGGCGCGGCCGAGTGGGTGGCGGTGCAGGTGGCGGCGTTGACCGAACCGTTTGGAGCGATCGGCGTGGTGCTCGGGCTGTATTTGATAACCGCGATGGCGACGATGATTGTGCCGACCACGGCGCTGGTGTTGATCATGGCACCGATTGCGCTGCAAATGGCTGGAGCGGATCCGGAGCTGTCGCCAAAACTGGTGATGATGGCGATCGCGATGGCGGCGTCGGCGAGTTTCACCAGCCCGATCTCGCATCCTGCGAATGTGCTGGTCATGGGTCCTGGTGGTTATCGTTTCATCGACTACATCAAGGTGGGTGTTCTGCTGGCAGCGGTAGTGATGATCACGGTGATACCGTTGATTATGTGGAGGTACTGATTCATGTGCCCTTCGGTGGAAGCGTTTGCGGATGGTCGGAGATTGTGAAAGGGTCGCGGATTATGGCTGATATCGAAGACATCAAAATCACTCTCAAAACCGACAAAGGTGACATCAAGGCGACCCTATTCGCTTCGCACGTGCCGCTGACGGTGGCGAATTACCTCAACCTCGCGCAGCGTGGCTACTACGACGGCATTACTTTTCATCGTGTCATCCCTGATTTCATGATCCAGGGTGGGGACCCAACCGGCACCGGCATGGGTGGCCCGGGCTACAAGTTTGAAGACGAATTCTCTGCTGCATTGACCCACGACAAGCCAGGCATTTTCTCGATGGCGAACTCGGGACCGGGCACGAATGGCAGTCAATTTTTTATCACTCATGGTCCGACGCCGCATCTCAACCATCGTCACACGGTGTTTGGTGAGGTGACCGAAGGTCAGGATGTGGTTGACTCGATCGAGCAGGATGACAAGATCGTCAGCATCGAGATCCACGGCTCGACCGATCTTCTGTTCGCTGATCAGGCGGATCGCATCGCCGACTGGAATGCCGAGCTCGACTGAGCAACCCTATTAAAAAGTGACCGAGGAGCAGAAGATCGAAATCGAAGATCGCGTCCTCGACGACATTGCCGAGTTTGAAGAGCGCATCCTCGAACTCGAAGAATCGACTAAGCCGATCGCGCCCGACAAGGGGCTCGGTCGGCTGACTCGTTTAGATGCGATGCAGGACAAAAGCGTCAAGGAAGCGGCCCTGCGTCAGACTCGAGAAAACTTGACCAAGGCAAAATACGCGCTGTCGCAGCTGTATCGGTCTGGCTACGGCATTTGTGGAATTTGCCAGAAGGAGATCCCGTTTGAGCGGCTGCACGCGGTTCCCTACGCGACGGTGTGCGTGAGGTGCGTTGATGAGTGAAGTTTAATTCACCAGCGAATCGCCAGCAGGGTGAACGCGATTAAGGTGATGAGCGCGGTTAGCCACCAGAACAGCTTCTTCAGATCGCGTGGCGCGGTTGAATTCTCTGAGGCATTCTCACCGAACTCACGAGCGACGAAGTCGTCGTAGTCAAAATCATCACCGTTGGGATCGGGTAGATCGATGCCGTCGAGGTGCTCGTCCTGATGCCACGCTTGCGATCGAGCTGATTTGGCTTGTGGCGTGCCGCGTTTGGCGCCGCAATGAGCACAGGCTTTCGCGTTCGGATGCACTTCCGAACCGCATTGCTTGCAGACAAAGTCGTTGTCGGCGGTTGATGGCATGACTCTCAATCGCAGAATCGCCCGACGAGTGGCCGACTGCAAGCGCCGCTTGTTGAGACGAGCTGGCCAGCTACTGCGAGTTGGGCCAGACAAAGTAGGCGCGTGCGACTTCCGTTTCGGCGTCGTCGAATTCATCGATGCTGCTCACCGAATCATCTGCGCTTGGATCAGGCGTGACCAGGCGCATGAGAAACGCGATCACTACAACGGCGCTGTAAAAAACAACGCGGCTGAAGATGCGTTTGTGGAGGGGATGTGGCAGCATTTCGATCGGAAACTGCCATGCTTTGAGCAAAAAATGCCAGTAAAAAGTATCAATTTTACGATTTTTCTCACAATTGCTACGAAAGGTTGATGAAAGTGAGCTTTTGATTTTTGGGCGACAAGTAGTTTCTTGGTCTACTGAATATATCAGTCTGCTTTCACCACCTGTTTCTATGTGCTGTTTTTCACGACCCGTTCGCCACGTGGCCGATACCGAGATCTTCTGCCGCATGGGCGAGAAAGGTCATCAGGTGGTGGTCTACAGTATGAAGCTCGACGCTGCCGAGGATCTGGCGATGATTCTGCCGATTCCAGTACATGCGAACTCGACTGAGAGTGCGGTGAAGTTTTTGGACTTTTCTGGTTACGCCGATTTTTTTGTCGACCTGAACCGTCACTTCCCGGACCGCGGTTCACCGTTTGGTTATTCGGCGCCGCGGTCTGCCGTTGCGCAGCAATTGAAGGTGCAGCGAGTTGGCAATTTCGATGCCAGTTTTGTGCCGACGGTTGCGGATTTCCCGCGTCTGGATGAGCGGTTCAGATTGCCGCTTGAGGTTTGGGATGGCCTGCCGGAGTATGCGGATTT
This sequence comes from Verrucomicrobiales bacterium, assembly GCA_037969585.1. GTDB lineage: Bacteria > Verrucomicrobiota > Verrucomicrobiia > Verrucomicrobiales > DEV007 > JBBKXR01. The sequence goes on along the minus strand of JBBKXR010000176.1, from coordinate 10,071 downwards.
TGGATTCGTGGTCTTTAAGCTGAGGGCGGGAGAGGCAAAAGTTCACCCGATGGGATTTGCGTTTCCGTCGCGGGACAGCAGCAAGGTTGTTTTTCCAACGGTGCATATTCACGATGGCAAGATTCACAAAAAGGCCGATTTTGATCACGCGTTGTATGTGCAGGAGCCGGCGCAGGAGGTCCGCATGGAGTGGGAAGAATCTGAAAGACCGGCGATGCGGCATATGAATATTCCAGCGACTAAAGGGGCAGTGCGACCGGAGCATCACATCTATCGGAAGGTTTTGAACGGCATGTTGAAAAACGAGGACGTGGTTATCGGCAGCAATCGAACGCGAGTGGCATGAGCGGTATTGAATTGACTGAAGCGCAGAGCCACCGGGTTCTGCTTTATTATCGCTACGTGGTGATCGACGATCCGGAAGCGTATGCCGAGGAGCAACGTCGACTTTGCACCGAGTTGGAACTTCTTGGTCGGATACTGGTCGGCAGTGAAGGCATCAATGGCACCGTTTCCGGGACGGTGGAAAATACGGCGCGCTATCGTGATGCCATGGCTGCCGATCCGCGCACGCGCGACATGCCGTTTAAGATCGACGCTTGGGATGGGCACGTATTTCCGAAGCTGTCAGTCAAAGTACGCGCGGAGATCGTCAGCCTCGGTCTGGATGGTGACGAACAGGGTGACGTGGATCCGCTGACAGAAACTGGGACACGACTTTCGCCGGTGGAATTCTACCGTGCGATGCAGGATGAAAATTCGATCATTATCGATGGCCGTAATGACTACGAATCAGCACTGGGTCATTTTGCCGGGGCGATTTGTCCAGACGTCGGCAACTTCCGCGATTTTCCGCAGTGGATTCGCGAGCATCGCGAGGAACTCCAAGGGCGAAAAATTCTGACCTACTGCACCGGTGGTATTCGCTGCGAGAAATTGTCGGCCTTGCTGCTGCGTGAAGGTTTCGAAGATGTCTCGCAACTTGAGGGAGGCATCGTCGAATACGGTCACGATCCCGAAGTGCAAGGCAGGGATTTTGACGGTGACTGCTACGTGTTTGATCAGCGGGTGGGAGTCGCGGTGAATAACACCGAGACGCGGCGAGTGGTGTCGTGCTGCGAACGCTGCGGTGAGCCGAGTCTGCGCTATCGGAACTGCGGCTACGCGCCGTGTAATCGGCAGTTCTTTCTCTGCGAAGCGTGCGAACAACGTGATGCCGATCGGTTTTGCGCGACGTCTTGTCGTGAGGGGGCGGGCGAAGATCGTGGGGCAGATTTGCAATCTGCCTCGGTGCATTGTGGCTCGTCCAATGAGGCAGATTGAAAACCTGCCCTATCTTGTCTTACAACTCCGGAATCGGCTCGTTGGGATCGATTTTCTCCAGTTCCCAGTAGACGTCGCCGTTGGGCTTGCGTTCGAGCAAGCGTGACTCACTGCCGGGCGCGGGCGCAGCATCGCTCTTCGGCATCCACTTGGCGAGTTCGGCTTTGATTTTGATATGGGTCGCATTTTCCGAATCGGCAATGTTGGTCCATTCGTTTGGATCGGCGACCATGTCGTAGAGCTCTTCGCTGCCGTCGGCGTAGCGGATGTAGCGCCAGTTTTCGCTGCGTACACCATGATTACCAGGGCCGTGGCTGGTCATTGCGGGACGCAGGCGCATGGCGGTCGGATCTTTCAACTGGGGAACCAGAGACAGGCCTTCATTCATTTCGTTGGCGGGCAGTCCGGCGAGGTCGAGCAGCGTTGGATAGATGTCGAGCAATTCGGCGGGACGATTGGTCTTGGCATCCTCAGTGATACCGGGGCCGGCAAAAATTAATGGTACGCGGGTGCTGCGATCCCACAGCGTGTTCTTGCCGGTAATCTGTTTTTCACCGAGATGAAAGCCGTGATCGGACCATAGGACGATCACCGTGTCATCGGCGACTCCGCTGGTATCGAGCGCATCGAGCACACGACCAACCTGGTGATCGACGTAGCTGATGCAGGCAAGGTAGGAGCGAGTGATGTTGAGTGTTTCGCCGGCCTCTTCGAGAAATTTGAGGCGTGGTTCGGGCAGTTTCCAGTGGGTATACCACGAGAAGCGCGGTGTGTCGTCACGGTCTCCGTCGAGGATCGGGGGTAGGTGAGTGCTGGCTACCGGGTGCAGGTCGAACCACTTCTGGGTGGCGTAGCAGGGCACATGTGGCAGGAAAAATCCGACGCTGAGGAAGAAGGGTTGCTCGGGGAGATTTTCGGCGGTGAGTTGTTCGACGGCCCAGTTGGCGACGATCGTGTCGCCTTTGTCCTCGTCTTTGTGCGGAAAGGTTCCCCAATCGACGAGTTTGTGCGGCTGTGGGGTGTTGACCAGTTTTTCCTTCGGAAAAGGTTTTCCGCTGGCTCCCGGGCCGACTTCGTCAAACTCGTGATCGCCTTTGCCGCGACCGTAACCACCGTGGTAGATTTTGCCGGCACTCAGCGTCCGGTAGCCGTTCTGCTTAAGATACTGCGGCAGGCTGACGTGATCGGCGAGCTCGGGCACTGTGCGGAACCACGGCTGCAGCGCGTAGACACCGGTGGTTGTCGGTCGCAGTCCGGTCAGCAGACTGGTGCGCGAGGGGTTGCACAATGGCGACTGACAGTGGGCGTTGAGAAAGGTCGTGCCGCGCTCGGCGAGGCGGGCCATGTTTGGCGTCTTGGTATCCGGATGGCCGGCCAGCGGCTCGACCCAGTCATTCAAGTCATCGATGGCGATGAACAGGAAGTTGGGTTTGTCGGCGGCGAGGGCCCCTGTTGCGAGGAGCAGAAAAGCAGTGAGGGCGGCGAATGCGCGCGAGAATTTCATAACATCAATAGACTCAAACAAACCGCGCCAACCGACAAGCGGTATCGTCGGCGACTGCATTCTAACTCCCTGCTCCCTGCTGCTCGCTCCTTATTAAATGCCTTTCACTTCCCAGCCTTCGCGGTAGGTGTCGTGGCGCAGGGCGTTGGCGTCCTCGTTGTTGGTGAACTTACCGACGGCGGCGTCCCATTCCAGCTTTTGTCCCGGGAGGCGTTGGGCGACGGTGCCGAGCAGAACGGCTTCGGTCATCGGTCCACTGTAGCTGAAGTTTGAGATCGGCGTCGAGCCTTCGCCGCGAACTGCCTCGACCCAGTTAGCAAAGTGGTTGCCGTTTTCGACGTGCTCGAGAGTTTTGTTTTCTTCTGACAGTTTTCCGTCGCGGTAGAGAACCGGGGTGCCGCTGCCGCCGTGCGGGATGGCAAGCGCACCTTTGCTGCCGATGACGACCGAGCCGCTCGGTGGAATGTTTTCCACACCACCAACAGCGGTGGCGACTTCTGCTGGCGGGCGTTGATTGCCATCATACCAGGTGAAGCCGAAAGGCTTACTGCCGCTGAACTCGGTGGCTCCGAAGGTGTATTCGACGCGGCCATTTATCGGCCAGCTATCGGCATCGACGGGGCCGGGGCCGTGCGAGATGACGCTGGTGGGATTCATGGCATCGAGGCCCTGCACCCACGGATGATAAATGTGACAGCCCATGTCGCCGAGCGTGCCGGTGCCGAAGTCGAGGCGCTTACGCCAGTTGCCGGGATGATATTCGCCGGCGATGAACGGGCGCATTTTGCAAACGCCGATCCAGTGATCCCAGTTGAAGCCGCGAGGAATTTCGTCGGTACGGTCGGGTAGTGGATCCATCGAACCCCAGGATTTGGGATTCATGCTGTGCACCGAAATGACGTCGCCGACGATGTGGCTGCGTAGCCAACTCACGGCGGTCTGGTTGCCGGACGATGAGGCGACCTGCGTGCCCATCTGTGTGATCAACTTGTCGGCTTCGGCTTTCTCACGGAGCATGCGAGCTTCGTGGAGGGTGCGGGTTAGAGGCTTCTGACCGTAGATGTGCAGGCCGAGTTGCATGGCGCTCATCATTTGTGGCGCGTGCATGTGATCGGGGGTTCCCACTTCGCAGGCATCGGCTTCGGTGCCAAATTTTTCAAGCATCTCGCGCCAGTCGCCGAAAAACTTCGCGTCGGGTGCCAGTTGTTGCGAGCCGGCTGCCCTGCGCGGGTCGAGGTCGGCGATGGCGACAATCTTTGTGTGGGGAACCTTTGCCAATTCTTGCAAGTCAGCACCTGCACGTCCACCGCCGCCACAACTGACGATCCGCACGGTGTTCGATGGCGTAGATCCTTTGGCGGCGGTTTTCCAACCGATGTAAGGAGCGGCGATGGCGCCGACTGACGCGGTCAGCGATTGGCCGAGAAACTTGCGACGGGTGTTCTTCATGGCCCCGAGGCTAGGCGTAGCGGGGGCTGTGGACAAGTGCGGATTTGCGTGGCGGGAGTCAGCGCGCTAGCTTTGCGGTCAGCGATTTCCTGAAGAATGCATCCATGGCATCGACGAATTGGCTGCGGTAGGGTTCGCTGCCCCAGTGGCCGTGTTTGGCGCCGTCGATGACGACGAGTTCGTTGGCGATGCTGAGACCGTCGAGCTTTTCGCGCATTCCGATGTAGCGTTTACCGGGTTTGTCCAGCTCGCCATCGAGAAATAACAATGGTGGGGTGTCCTCACTGACATGTGTGATCGGTGACGCTTCGACGTAGATGTCGGGGTTGTCGCGGTATTCGGCGCCAAAGAAGATTACGCAGTTAGTAATACTGCCGCCTTTAGTTTCTTTGACGCGGGTTACCTGATCGACACCGGCTCCCATGAGCACCGCGGCCTGCAGTTCGCTCGACTGGTTGGGACTGTTGTGATCGTGGTATTTTTTCGAATGGGCCGTGGTTGCGACCATGCCGACAAGATGGCCACCCGCCGATCCGCCGACCGCTCCGATACGATCGGGGTCGATCGAATACTTAGCCGCATTGCTTCGCAGCCAGCGCACGGCAGCCGCGACGTCCTGAACAGCGCCGGGGAATTTTGCTTCGTCGGCGAGGCGGTATTCGACATTGGCGACTGCGTAGCCACGAGCGGCGAGCATCACTGCGATCTCGCGAAAAGATTTTTTCGATCCGCCCAACCAGCCGCCGCCATGAACCGTCAGCAAGGTGGGGTGCGGCCCAGCTGACTTTGGCAGGTAGAGGTCGAGATGCATTTCGCGAACCCGCTTGTCACCTTGCTTGGCATAAACTAGATCGAGATGCTCGCCGACAGAATCCGGCAGTGGAAGCATTTCTCGCTGCTGGCCGAGTGCGCGGCCTCCAGTTAGGACGAAAGTAAGCAGAGCGATGAGAGTGAAGTGCGACTTGGTCACTAGACTGGAAGTGGGTGTGCGGTGGCTTGGGTCACTGCTGACTCATTGCGCGTAACTGTTCAACGAGTTGTTGATACTGCGGGGAGGTCGGGTCGAGTTTCAGCAGTTGTTCGGCGTAGCTGAGAGCGGTCGAAAGTTCATCTGCGTCGCGGCAGATAGTGACCAGACCGATGAGGTATTCGGGGTTTTGCGAATCGAGCCGGTGAGCTTCCTGCAAATGCGGCAGTGCTTCGGCGAACTGCCCCATTGAATTCAGCGCGACACCGAGGAAGTACTGAGTTTGCGCGTGCTCGGGCATCGCGGCGACGGCGAGTTTGAGTTCGGCGAGTCCCTCGTCGTAGCGTTTTTGACGAATGAAGAATCGCGCCAAAGCATCGTGGGCGAGTCCGTTGCCGGAGGTGTTCGCCGACGCGGTGACGGCTTCGCGATAGAGCGTTTCGGCGTCGGCGATACGGTTCTGCTGGTAGAGCATTTCCGCCAGGTTGACGCGTGACGGCACGTGCTCGGCTTCGACTTTGAAGGCCATGCGATAAGCCGCTTCGGCTTTGGCAAAATCGCCGAGGTCGCTGTAGAAGAGAGCGAGGCCCATATGGCCAGCAGCACGATCGTCGATGGCGTTAGCGCGGGTTACGTATTCGACCGAAGCGAGATCGAAGCTGGCCGCTTGATCAGCGCTCATCATCGAACGTGCAGGTGCCAGCAGTCGGGCGGCTTCACTGCGTACGGCACGACTCGAATCGGCGAGCGATTTTGCGGCGATTTGCAGGCGCTGCGCGGGTGTTGCGTTTTCCAGAGCGGTAAGTGCTTGTTGGCGGGCGATAGGTTCGCTCTCTTCGACGAGGCGACGTTCGATCAATCGAAGCGTTTCGGGTGAGAACGGGCCGGCATTGCGTAGGCTTTCTAAGGCGGAGCCGCGAACGATGGCGGGCACGTCGGAGTCTTCTGCGAGTGCGTGAAGCTTAGCGAAACTTTCCTGACTTCCCAAACTGCGCCGCGCATCGGCGAGCCGTTCGCCATAGTGGTCGTTGCGGATGCCGGGCCAGCGTTCCTTGAAGGCGGCGGCGGCCCATTCGACGTCCTTGTCAGTGTGACACTGATTGCATGCGTTAGGCGTGCCCAGTTCTTTGGATAGATCCGGCCGGGGAATGCGCAGGCTGTGATCGCGCCGGGCGTCGACGACCATGTAGTTTTTGGTCGGCATGTGACAATCGACGCAACTCGCCCCCGTGCTTTCCGGCTGGTGAAAATGATGAGCCGGCGTGTCATACTGATCAGCCTGATGACAGCGTACGCATAGTGCATTGCCGGGGGCCAGAGGCTTCATGGTGTGCGGGTGATGGCAATCGGTGCAGCGCACTCCGGCGTGATACATCTTGCTTTGCACGAACGAACCGTAGACATAGACTTCCTCGTCGACCTGACCATCGTGATGGTAAAGTTGATCGGTCAGTACGGACGGCGCGTACGAATCGAGAAACGGTTGCCCGGCGTGAAAATTATCCTCGAGCAAGGTCCGGTGAGCGTGGCAGCGGGCGCAGGTCTCGACCTGGACGTTGGATGCCAGCGGCACGCTGCGCTTCGGCTTGTTGGTTACTGGATCGATGAGCCACGAGCCGACCTCCGGTTCCTTGAGAGTGACGACGAGTCCCTTGGATTTGAGGTAGTCGCTGAGTTCGGAGGTGTCGCCAGATGCGGGGGCGTGAACTTTTTTGGGGTCGGCGCCAGCTTGGGTTTTTGCCCATTTCAGGTGCTCCGATGAAGGTCCGTGACAGGCTTCGCAACTGACGTTCATTTCCGACCACGTGGTGTGATAGCTGTCAGTCTGCGGATCGAAGTTTTTTTGCAAATCCGTTGAGTGACAATCGGCGCACATGAAGTTCCAGTTGAAGTGACGGCGCGTCCAATGCAGTTCGTCCTCAGGTGGTATCGCTTCGTCCTGGTAGAGATGAAACCACCGTTGACCGCCTTCTTCGACAGGTCGCGAATCCCAACAGACTTGCAGCGCTTGATATCGGCCACCGGGAAAGGCGATCAGATATTGTTGGAGAGGCTCGAAGCCGAAAGTGTAGTCGATTTTGTAGTCGACGCGCTCGCCTTGGTTGCTTTCGGTGTTAACCCAATACTCATCGCCCTTCCGGTAAAAGCGTGTCGTGTGCCCGAAGTGATCGAACTCGGTATCGTCGAAATCACCGAGCACAGTTTTCTCGTTCGCCGGCTCCATGGCTTTGTGATGATCGGATTGTTTCCAATCATCGAAAGCTTGTTGGTGACACTCGACGCAAGTTTGCGCGCCGACGTATTGGGCGTCAGGGTTTGGGTGCCAGGGGGTGTAATTTGAACCAGCTGATGCCGCCGATGATTCGGCCTTATCGTTATCTCCGTCGCCTCCACAGCCTGACAAAGCCACCAAACCGGCACAGACGAGTGCGAGTCGTAGCCGATTTCCGATCCCGATCATAGACTAGTAAGCTGGCACCATTCCACCATCGATCAGCACATTCTGACCGGTGACGTAAGTGTTCGCCTCGGACATCAGGAAAGCCACCATGCGTCCGAATTCAGCTGGTTCACCGTAAGCACCGGTGGGGATTGACGCTTCGGATTGCTTGCGCTGCTGGTCGTAGGAAATGCCTTTGTTGCCCGCCCAGATATTGTCGAGTTGTTCGACACGGTCGGTATCGATGCGACCTGGCCCCACCGTATTGACCAGGATGCGGTCGCCGCCGAGTTCGCGGGCCAGCGATTTTCCCAATCCCACCAGGCCGACGCGAAATACGTTCGAGAGGATCAGCCCGTCGATCGCCTGTTTGGTCGAAGCGGAAGTGTTGTTGACGATGCGCCCTCCAGATCCGCTCGCACGCAAGTGGGGGAGGGCCGCGCGTATCGCACGAACGTAGCTGAGGAGAGTCAGTTCAAAAGCACTCTGCCACGCGGCATCGTCGAGGTCGTCAAACGGCGCTGCCGTTGGTCCGCCGGTGTTGTTGAAGAGGCCCCACAAACCGCCGAAACGTTGCACAGTTTTCTCGACGGCAGCATCGATATCGTCCGCTTGCGTGATGTCGCCGACCAGCAAGTCGACCTCGCCCGCATCAGGGATCGCTGCGATTTCATCAGCAACCGCGCGCAGTTTGTCCTCCGAGCGCGCAAACAGCATCACGTTGGCACCTTCACGAGCCAACTCCAGCGCCACGCCGCGCCCGATGCCGCCGCTCGATGCCATGACTAGCACGGCTTTGTTTTTTAGTCCGAGATCCATAATCGTGTGGCTGTCAGTATGCGTTCTAGCAGCGCCGCATCAACCGCTAATCGTCGATCTCCACAAGAGGAGGCAACGGCTCGGTTAGTGCGATCGGATCTTACGGATTGGTAGATTCGTTGTCGACTTGCAGGTCGCGGAGGGTGCTCAAGCCGTCCCACTCAGCTCCGCGCATCGCTCGCGCTCCACTTTTTCTTTTCTTGCCGAACCGATCGCGAAATCTTTCGAACACCCCATCGACAAATTCGACGCTGCCGAATGCCGCACCATCACAAAAGTAGCGCACCTTGCTGCGAAGTTTTTGATGAATCGGAATCTTTCCCGCTTCCGACTCGATCACCCTTTCGACCTCCTTCGGGGCAATTCCGGGACGAGTTCGATTTCCCGTTCGGGGGGCACCTTCGCGGCGAATGCCCTCGCCGAACAGATGGATGCGGTAGGTGGTGGCGAAGTCTTTCCAAGTGACGCCCTGCCGATGCACGGTCCCTTGCCATGCCCGTGTTCGAGCGTGTAGAAGCGACAAATTCTGCCGCGCCAACCTTTTACCGGCCACGGCTTCCCCGTAGCCGCACCACCGGTAATTTTGCGGATCATCGACCAGGCCGGCGCGGACTGGATTGAGTTCGATGTAAGCCGCTATCGTCATTAGTGCCCGCTCGCCATCTTCCACCAGCACGCTCTTGAATCGGTTCTCCCACAAGGTGCCGCAGCGGTCATGGTTGCCGTTGTACCAGAGAGTGAATCGCGCTTTCAACTCCTTGATGAAGATCGAAAGGTCGCCCAAGCGCGCTTGATACCGTCCCAGGATCTCGTTCAACCAAGTGTCGCTGCCCGTTGCGCTTGCGGCATTCGCTTCAGCACGATCCAATTCAGTCAGCACTGCAGCTAGCGCATCCCCGCGATAGAGGAGCGGTAGTCGTTTTCTCAATGACGCCGCGGTTAGCGTATCGATCGAGTCAGGGACAGGCGTTTCCACCAGCAGGTGAAAATGGTTCGACATCAGGCAATAGGTCAGAACCTTCACGTCGAGAAACGACTCCAGGCGGCGCATCATGGATCGAAAGACCTCTTTCTCAGGAGCCCCTAACCGGTAGTTCCGATCAACGATGCGCGACACGCAGTGATAAACGCCGCCCTGCCGTAAAATGATTCGCCCAGCCTTCATCCCGGAGGATGGTCCAGATCCACCAGTAACGCAACAATAAAAAACCAGCAATTCTATAATTCTAGCAATTCTATAATTCTATCGCAGCGATAGTAAACCGGCAACTTTATGGCTTAGCGTGGATGATGTGCGCATGTATCAATCGAATGGCGGTTTCCTGCTTCGGGATGGGATAGTACGAAGTGGGCATGGCGGCCCCTGTTGAGCAATGGCAATTTTGCAGCCGAGAGGGGGCGGGAAAGGAAGGGGAGCCCCAGGAGGAGGAGGGGCTGCGCTACCGCTACGGGAGGTAGAACTGAGTGAGTTCTATCTCCGCTCGGAGGGTGCCGCTGTCGCTTTTGGTGCGCTCCAGTGTCAGGGCGGTAACTCCTCGAAAGGTATCGGGCTCTTGGAGGCGATGGATC
>JBBKXR010000175.1:0-26085 GCA_037969585.1 Verrucomicrobiales bacterium | reverse complement strand
GTGCAGGGCGACATGGCCGATCTTTCCGAACTCGAAAACGAGAGCTTCGACCTGATATTTCATCCGGTTTCAAACGTATTTGCCGCAGCGGTGCGCCCTGTCTGGAAAGAATGCGCTCGAGTCTTACGGCCTGGAGGCCGCTTATTGAGTGGTTTTATGAACCCGTGTTTCTTTTTGTTCGATCATGTAGTCGCCGAGGAGACGGGTGAGTTGAAGGTCAAATATGCGCTGCCTTACTCCTGCTTGGATTCGCTGGACGAGGAAGAGCTGAATGACCAAATCGAAGCCAATCTGAGTGTCGAATTCAGCCACAGCCTCGAAGATCAAATCGGCGGCCAGACCGATGCCGGACTGATCATCACCGGTCTCTACGAAGACACTTGGGACGATGAGTCGACGGTCCTTAATTCCTGGATGCCGACCTTTGTCGCAACCCGATCTGAGAAGCCTTCGATCGTGTAGAGCTTTATCCAACAGTATTGGCATATGCGGGAAAGGCGCTAGGATCACGACAATGAACCGTCCATCATTCCTCCTTTCCAGCCTGCTCTCGCTGGCCTTCGCAGCATCCGCCACCGGCGCCGACAAACCCGTCGTCGGAGAGGCTTTCGGTGAGCAACGCTGCCGGGGCGAAGAGGAAGTTCGTCACTCTTTTCTGATCACCGGCCAGAGTACCGCACTACTCGATGAAAAGTCCGTTGTGACATGGACCCTACCGGGAAAATCGCGCGATGGGATGGTGCTCCCCAATGGCAATGTGCTGCTGTCCACAGACAACGAGGCCCAGGAACACGATGCTAAGCAAGGCATCGTCTGGCGCTATGCGATGGATCCCGTCAACAAAGAACTCGGCACCGTGTTTCGGTTGGAAAATGGCAACACATTGGTTGTCGAACGCGGCAGCAAGCCCAGACTGCTTGAGGTCACGGCGGAAGGTGACATCGCCGTTGAGGTGCCACTGCAACCGGAAACCGACAACGCGCACATGCAGACTCGAATGGCGCGCAAGCTGCCGAGTGGAAACTACTTGGTCCCGCATTTGCTGGCATTCAAAGTGAAGGAGTATTCACCCGACGGTAAAGTCGTTCGCACGATCATAACCGACCTCGAGGAACTGGGCGGCCGAAAAAGTGAGCCCTGGCCGTTTACCGCGATCCGGCTCAAAAACGAAAATACCCTGGTCACGTTGACCCATAGCAATCAAGTGGTCGAGTTCGACAAAGCTGGTGCCGTCACATGGCGGGCCAGCAATCAGGAAGTCGGTAATCGTTTCGCCGATCCCTGCGGTGCCCAGCGGTTACCGAACGGCAACACCGTGATCTGTTCCTACGGCCAGAAAAATCCAAAAATGCCTAAACTGCTCGAGATCGACGAAAGCCTGAACACCGTCTGGGAGTGGTATCACCCGACGGCTCGTGCCCACGAGGTGCACGTCACGACCACCAATGGCAAGTCGGTCGGCGCTCCGCTGAAATGAACGCTCGTTCGACTACGCCGACAACTGCGGCGTGATCCTGCCGCGACGTATCCACAGATGGCTACCTGGCCGCGAAGGGCTGCTCTGACGATAGACGCTCAGCAGTATTCCGACGCCGATCAGCGCGGACAACAATGCTGAACCTCCGTAGCTGACAAAAGGCAACGGCAAGCCGGTGTTCGGCAGCGAAGCGGTGGTCACGCCGAGATTGAGGATTGCCTGGCAAGAAATCACCATGGTAATCCCGATGGCCAGCACGCGACCAAAACGGTCGGGTGCGTGAAACGCGATCGTGATCCCCATGACGGCAAACAACACAAAACAGAAGACGACCGCCAAGGTGCAAGTTAGACCGAGTTCCTCGCCGATCATTGGAAAAATAAAGTCGGTGTGTGCGAAGGGCATGTAGAGCATTTTCAGTCGCCCGCTACCGAGTCCCCGACCTGCGACGCCACCGGAACCGAAAGCCATCAGTGAAACCCACTGCTGGAGACCGACGCCGCCTCGATGCGCTTCGAGATCGACGAACGCAATCAGCCGCTCGATACGGTTCGGCACAATGGCAAGCATCCCGATAAAGGCTCCGACGCCGGCAATCGCCAACCCGGTGAGATAGCGAGCCTTTACGCCGACCACGAAAAGCAAGCCGCACAAGGTCACTGACAGAACCGCCGAGGTGCCCATGTCGACCTCGAACAGCACCAGCGCGATCATTCCTCCGCCGATCGCCAGTGGCGCGACGAAACCCATCCAGAACCGTTCCGCACAGTCGGGTCGCATCGCAAACCAACGTGCGATGACGACCACCAGTGCGATCTTGGCAAACTCGGAGGGCTGAATCTGGATCGACGATAAACCGATCAGGCCGGCATCAATCCAGCGCGATTCACCGTGAATATTCTGACCAACATGGGGAACGAAACACAGCGCCAACAACACTGCCACTCCCGCGTAGACCCACCAACCAAACCTCGCCCATTCGCGATAGTCGAGACGAGCGACAATCACACAGGCCACCAATCCGATTGCCACCCACACCAGTTGGCGTTTCACCCCGAAGTAGGGATCGTCGCTCGGTGCACCACCGTCGTAAACAGTGGTGCTTGCCAACATGATGACGCCGAGCGCTACCAGAAAGCCTACCGCAAGAACCAGAAAATGGGCGCTTCGTTTTGCCATGAATCGTCAGGTGTGGGTGCGTGATTTAATCTATTTCGGCCAGCAGGATTACGTTGATGTCAGCGTCCCGGAATGCGCAGCTTCACGCCAACTTGGAGCGACTCGGCTCGATTGATGCCGTTTGCCGCCATCAGCGAATCGGAACTCATACCGAAGCGACGGGCAATGCCGTAGGCGGTATCGCCGGGCTGCACCACGTAGGTGCTGGCGTCGCTCGCTGGCCGTTCGATGGCTTCCACGGGAGCGGGCTCCTGGTAGTTAACCACACTTGCGGCTGGCGCCTCAGTCGACGTCGGAGTTGGCGATATCCTGGGAGCGGCTGCCTCTCCCTTCGGAATTGCAATCCACTGACCGGAATACAATTTGTCACCAACATGAATACTGTTGAGGCGCTGTAGTTCCCGAATATTGAGCCCAAGATCGCGGGCGATTGAATCCAAGGTTTCGCCACTACTAACCAAGTACTGTTGCAAACCTGAGCGAGTCGGATCCTGCATGATGAGCGGGTCCGGTGGAGCCGGTACGACAGGCGTGTTCCGATCGATTTCGGCTTCGGTCATAGCAGCACTTTCTGCGTCGGTCTGACTGACTGGTGTGGCGACGATCAGGTCGGCTCCGGGAGCCGAAGCTTTGTCGATCATTTTGAAGGCCAGGATGCCACCTACAGCAACCACGTGCAAAATCAGCACGATGGTGAACACACGGGCAAGCCGCACGTCGGGAGTGTCCATGTACCAGTCCTGTTCTTCCGTCACTTGAGCAGGCAGTCGATCCGCAGTAGCGGAGAATAGCTTGCCGATGAAGCCCTCATTGGTGGGCTCGTCGTTATCACGATACTTTCTCTTTTTTCTCATGGCTGTGTTGTTTTCTGTTGTTGGACGGATTCACGAAAAGCTTCGCCGCGGGCTTCATAGCCGGGGAACATGTCAAAGGACGAGGTGCCTGGGGAAAACAGCACCGTCTGGCCGGGTTGCGCTGCCTGAGCAGCAAAGGTCACGGCCTCAGCGACCGAGCTGGCACGCTGGCAAGGCAACACCCCACCCCATGCTGCGATGATTGGGTCAGCCATTTCGCCGATGGCGATCACATGAGTCACCGACTTGGCTACGACGTCGTTGAGCTCAGCGTAGTCGAGCCCTTTGTTCTTGCCCCCGGCAATCAGCACCACAGGCATCTCCTGACCGCGCAGCGAACTACGCAGGGCATGGAGATTGGTGGCCTTGGAGTCATTGATAAAACTCACGCCATCGACTTCGCCGACAAATTCACAGCGATGCGCGGGAGCCACGTAGTCGGAAACGCTGGCAGCCATGCCTTCCAGTGGCGCGCCCATTTCCGCGGCAGCAGCCATCGCCGCCATCAGGTTCTCGGCATTGTGTCGGCCTCGCAATTGGGTTGCATTGAAATCGAGCACCGACTCACCCGAGCGGCAGATGCACCCCTCGCGCAGCGACCAATCCGCAGCCTCATCGAGGTCTTCGTCAAAAGCAGAAAATGTCACTCGTCGCGCCGCAATCGTCGCCTGCGGAATCTCAGCGGCATTAAGAATCGCGAGATCCCCTGCTTCAAGATTTTCGAAAATCCGCAACTTGGCCTGACGATATTCCTCGATGGTCCGATAACGGTCCATGTGGTCGGGCGCGAAATTCATCCACACAGCAACCTTCGGATGAAAACGATCTACCGTCTCCAACTGGAACGAACTCAGCTCGAGAGTGATGGCGTCATAGCTCTCGTCGGAGTTGACGACGTCTGTGTAGGCGCGTCCGTAGTTGCCCGCTGCAACCGAGCGAATCCCTGCGCCATTCAGCAGACAGGCGACCAACTCGGTCGTCGTCGTCTTGCCGTTGGTACCCGTGATCGCGACCACCGGAGTGTCGGGATCGCAGCGCCAAGCGAGTTCGATTTCACCGATCAGCGGCGCACCGCAGGTCGAAAACGTTTGCGCGATGTCACTGGCGAGATCGATGCCGGGACTGACCACAACTTCATCGATCGAACCATCTTGTGGCTTCCGCAGTGCCGCGTCACCGAAAACGTAACTCAGACCGGCCGCATCAAGTTTCGCTGCGGCAGCGCTCAGCTTCTCTGGAGCTGCAGAGTCATAGACTGTCACTTGCGCGCCACGTGCCGACGCCAAACGACCCGCGGCCAATCCGCTGGTTCCGGCGCCGAGGACGGCAATTTTGTGATTGATCAGTTGCACAATTCGAAAAATTTTAGCGAAGCTTGAGGGTCATTAGTCCAGCCAGGGCGAACATGATTGAGACGATCCAGAATCGAGTGATCACTTTGCTCTCTTTCCACCCGAGCAGTTCGAAGTGGTGATGCAGCGGTGCCATTTTAAAGATGCGCTTACCGCGCAATTTGAAGCTGCCAACCTGAAGAATGACCGACATCGCCTCGGCGACGAACACACCACCAACGATCACCAGCACCAGTTCCTGTTTGCAGCAGATCGCCACCGCTCCAAGCAAACCGCCGATCGCCAGCGAACCGGTGTCGCCCATGAACACGCGCGCCGGATGGCAGTTGTACCAGAGGAAGCCCATACCCCCGCCCACCAGAGCCGCGCAAACGATCGCGACTTCGCCGGTGTGAATGTTGTTCGGCACTTTCAGATAGGCGCTCGCAACGGCATTACCGGCTGCATAAGCGAAGATTCCGTAGGTCATCGCCACCGAAATGGTGCACCCGGTTGCAAGTCCGTCGAGTCCGTCGGTTAGATTCACCGCATTTGAACAGGCGATGATCACCAGAGGCAGTAGCAACAGCCCGAACCAGCCGAGATCCGGCAGCAAAGGCTCTTTCAAAAACGGAACGTAAAACTGTCGAATGTACACCGCCGTGTCATCGTGAAGATAGAGAATCAGAACCCCGACAATCGAGACACCGAGTTGAGTGATCAGCTTGACCCGCGCACTGACACCCGCCGAGTTCTTGCGTTTCACCTTGGCGTAATCGTCAAAGAAACCGAGCACCGCAAGGCTGACGAAAACGAACATCGTCATCCAGATCAGCGGATTGTCAGGTCGTGCCCAGAGAGCCACGGAGACGACCACTGACCCGACGATAAGGATACCACCCATGGTGGGTGTTCCACCCTTGTTGCCATGGAGTTCGGCGAGTTTGTGAACTTCTTCAGCGGTGCGCACAGGTTGGCCTAACTTTAGTGATGTCAGTTTTAGAATCACCCAATTGCCAAGCAGCAAGGTGATCAAGAAGGCAGTGATGCACGCGCCGGCAGCACGAAAGGTCTGGTACTGAAAGACGTTCAGTACCGAGAGGCTGTCTCTAAGTTCGTGGAGGTAGTAGAGCATCGTTCGTGTCAGTCTTCCAATTCGCGGATCACCGCTTCCATGGCCGCCGAACGGCTGCCCTTTACTAAAATCAAATCGTCTCCGCTGGCCTCAGCTTTGAGATAGGCGGCGGCATCCTTTTGATCTCCAAAATGTTTCACCACCAAGTCCTCTCGCCCGGACTGCTTCGCCCCTTCTGCGATCAACTCACCGGCCTCGCCCACTCCGACCAGGATTTCGACCGTCGATTTCGCCGCGGCTTCACCTAGCAGGCGGTGTTCGCTTTGCTCGAGATCTCCGAGTTCCGCCATCCGACCCAACACCGCAATCCGACGACCTTCCGTGCCGATGTCATCAAGTGTGCTCAACGCCGCACGCATAGAATCAGGGTTAGCGTTGTAGCTATCGTCGAGAAAGTTCAAGCCCCCGACCACGCGACGCTGCAAACGTCCGCCAGTGAGTTCAGCACCGGAAAGCCGCCCGGCAATATCATCGAGCGAAACCCCAAACTCGATTGCCACCGCCGCCGCAAGCAATGCATTGCCGACCATGTGACGGCCCGCAACCGGAAGGTTTACCGATACACGCTCGTCATTGGCAACCAGATCAAAAACGGTTCCCTCGGCTGTCGCATTCAAATTTTCCGCGCGGACATCGCCGCTTTCGATCCCAGCTTTCACCACGCGTGCCCGTGATCGCGCAGCCAGGTCATTCGAGCAATCGTCGTTGGCATTTAAAATGACGACACCATCACTATCGATCGCTTCGACCAGCATGCCCTTTTCCGCGGCAATCGCTTCGCGGGTTTTCATGAACTCGATATGCGCTGTGCCAATGTGAGTGATCACCGCGATATCCGGCGCAGCGATTTCGGCAAGCTTTTCGATCTCGCCGGGATTGCTCATGCCCATCTCCCAAACCGCCGCCTTCTGCTTCGGCTCGGTCGAGAGAATCGTCAGAGGCAGGCCGATGTGATTGTTGAGATTACCAAGCGTAGCACTCACCTGATCAGAACCACCGAGCACTTGCCGAATGAAGTCTTTGGTCGAAGTCTTGCCATTGCTGCCGGTGACGCCAACCACTCTTAAATCGGCCAAAGATTTTCGATAATTGCGCGCCAATTCCTGAAGCGCGGCCTGAGTGTTTTCGACGTGAATTATCGCGGCCTTGCAGTCCTCCGTAAACTTCGTCAAGCGACTGACCAGCATCGCTGTCGCGCCTGATTTCTCAGCCGCATCGAGAAAATCGTGTGCGTCAAAATTTTCGCCTGACAAGGCGATAAAAAGCGCCCCCGAGGCGGGCTTGCGAGTATCCGTCGAAACAGAATTCACCGTCGCCGACGGAACTCCGCGTAGTAGACTACCACCCGCCCAACGAGCGACCTTTGCAAGATCGAGCGACTTCATTGCTGCTCTTCCTCCCTCTCCTTGCGCAATTGAACTTCCTCTTCGATCCGATCGTTGATCGCATGCCGCGCCGCAACCCGGTCATCGAAGTCCAGTCGCTCGCCGTTGATCTCCTGATAATCTTCGTGGCCCTTGCCAGCGATGAGCACAATATCCCGTGGCCGCGCCAGCCTGATCGCCTCGCGGATCGCTTCTCGACGATCGGCAATGGTCGCATAGCGATCCCCCTTCATCCCCAACTTTACCTCACGCAGGATCGCCTCCGGATCTTCCGTCCGGGGATTGTCTGAAGTGATGATAGCAATGTCGGAATTCTCCTCAACCGCCCGGGCCATCTTCGGCCGCTTTGCCCGATCGCGATCACCTCCGCAACCAAACACTGTGATGAGTCGCGCCGGGCGCAGATCGCGCAGAGTTTTCAGAGCGTTGACCAATGCATCGGGCGTATGTGCATAGTCGACATAAACTTTGTAGGCGGTCCGGTGGGGTTCGACCGCTTCAAGTCGACCCGGCACCTGCGGAGCCTCTTGAATATTTTTCACCGCTTCACGAAGGTTCAATCCCATCCCCTGAGCCGCTGCCAAAGCCGCCGTGGCATTTTCGACATTGTAGCGTCCGATCAGAGGCAATCGGACCAGCATCGAACGCTGGTTACGAATCTCTAACTGATAGGTCGTACCACTGAAATCCGAGCGAATGTTGTTGATTCGAAAGTCGCAGTTGATGCTATGGCCAAAAGTGACCAGCTTGGCGTGGCTCCACGGCTCAGCGGCCAGGCGTTTGCCGTATTTATCATCACCGTTGATCACGATGACCGGCGGCTTTGAGCCACTCGAAGCTTGGGCTTCGATCTGATCGAACAGCATTTTCTTAGCCGCAAAGTAATTCTCAAAGTTGCCGTGATAGTCGAAGTGATCCTGGCTGAGATTGGTAAACACCCCGACGCGAAACCGAACGGCTGCAGTGCGATGCTGAGCGAGCCCGTGCGAAGACACTTCGATAGCCGCGCCACGACAATCGTTGTCACGCATCTCACTCAACAGGCGATGGATTTCCAACGACTCGGGTGTGGTGTTCGCCGCGTCACTCTGCGTTTCACCGTTATCGTAAACCACGGTGCCCAGCAGCCCGCAACGACGCCAGGCCATCTTGATTAAGTGGTGAACCAAAAACGCCGTGGTCGTTTTGCCATTCGTCCCGGTGATTCCTACAACCCCCAGCGAATCGGAAGGCTGACCATAGAAAACATCGGCCGCAGCACCCATCGCACGCCGCCCGTCACGCACCTGAATCCAGGTGGCGTCGCCGCGGCTTTCGTCATCACCAGGAATCTCAGCTACGATCACTTTGGCGCCCTTCTCCAGTGCCGACGCGATGTGCTCGTGACCGTCGACATTGACTCCACGTAAGGCGAAAAAGACATCGCCGGCTTCGATCTTACGCGAATCGTAACGCAGCGAAGCCACCTCCGCCTGAGTATCACCAAGTACCGACTTAGGGTCCATGGAATCAATGAGTAATGCCAGTTTCATTATCGTGTCGCCCTCCCGGCGTCCGTCAATTCCTCTTCCGAGTAGTCCGGTTCGAGATTCAGATAGGTCGCCGACTCCGCTGCGATCTCCGAAAATATCGGGCCGGCAATAGTTCCGCCATAAATGTTCACCCCCTCAGCACGAGGGTCGTCAACGACCACCAATCCAACCAGCCGGGGATTCTCCGCCGGGAAAAAACCTGCAAATGAAACTACGTAGCGACCTTTCAAATACGTCTTCTCTTTGACCGAATATTTCCGAGCCGTCCCCGTCTTTCCGGCCACCCGATGGCCGCGCACCGCAGCGAGTTCGCCAGTGCCAACATCGCTAACGACGGTCATCATCGCTTGACGCACATCATCAGCCGTGTCTTCACTAACCACCCGGCGGACCACCTGTGGCTCAAACGTCTTTACCGTGCGGCCGCGCGAATCTTCGATACTGCGCAGAATCATCGGCCGCATCAGATTACCACCGTTAGCGATCGCTGCATAAGCCGCCACAATTTGCAAAGGCGTAACACTCACCTCGTAACCCATAGCCATGCGCGATAGCGATGTAGCACTCCAGTCTTCGACTCGAAAAACGTTACCACGCGCTTCAGCAGTCAGATCAATCCCGGTCTTCTGACCGAAACCAAAGCTGCGCATGTAAGTATAAAATTTGTCAGGACTGAGCTGACGGGCGATTTTGTAAATACCGATATTGCTCGATTTCGCAAACACCATTTTAGCGCTCAACTCTGGATAGGCGTGATGATCGTGAAGCATCCGGCCGTCCTCTTCGAGTGCCCCCATTTCGCAATAGATCGGCGTCCGCAAACTGATCAGCCCCTGGTCGATTGCGCCCGCTAACGCAACCAGCTTGAAGGTCGATCCCGGCTCATACAAATCGCTAACGGCAGGATTGCGCAACACACCTTCGCGAGTGCGCAGATTGAAATGCGGACGGCTCGCCATGGCCATGATCTCCCCCGTGTTGGGGTCCATCAAAATAGCCGACACTTTCTCCGGCTGATACAGCTCAACGGCATTCATCAGCGCCTTCTCAACGATGCACTGCAAGTGCATGTCGATGGTCAGCGAAACGTGGTCACCTTCTGTCGGCTGCTGGGTGTCGCCGCGAAAGACGACGATCTCGCGCCCACGACGATCCCGCTCAAGGTAGCGATAACCATCTTCACCTTTTAACTGTTCATCGACGACCTTCTCGATGCCCGCCTTACCATTCGACTCTGCATCACAATAGCCCAGCACTTGCGTCAACCGATCAGGACTCGGATAAAAGCGCTTCGATTCCTGACGAAAGTATACACCCCCTATGCGCGACTCCTTGAGTAGATCCCGCAGTGCCCGGTGATCATCTTCGACCAGTCCGCGCTTCAGAACGATATAACCGGCCTCCTTGGCGTCGAAGCGCTGACGCAACTCCCAATTTGGAACGCCCAGTGGCGTTGCCAGAACCCGAACTACTTCGGTGAGATAGAGTTCGATAATTTCTTCCTTGGAATATTTTGCGCGAACCGCGCGCAGACTGATCCCCTCAGACTTAGCTACGCCAAGTGCCGAGATATCGCGGTCACGCAGATGATTAGCATCCGCAAGCAGCCGATACACCGTCTGGCTGCGCACCAGCAGGTCGCCGTTTCGATCGAGAATTCGCCCGCGCGACGACGGCAGCGTTTCCTCATGCAAGTAATACCCCTCCGCCTGCTTTACGTAGTACTCATGATCGACCACCTGCACCCAGACCAAACGAACCGACAAGGCGCTCAACGCGATCACGAGAAACCCACAAACGACGAGAACTCGACGCTTTAGCCCTTCTTCAAATAATTTGCTGTGGGATGCTTCGCTCACTTGGGAAAAATTGAATACACAGAATTCTGCCGACGTCTTTCTCGCGACGCCTCAGAGCGACGAAGCCATCGCCGCACCGCCGAGATTCTCATCGGGGCGAATCGTTAATACGCGAGCGGGATCGACGGGCTTCAGGTTGCTGCCATAGCGATTCAAGCCACCGGAAATTTCATCGCGGTTCATCTGCTCCACGACTCGCAGTTCGAGCATTTCGATCTCACGATCGAGCCCACGAATTTCTTCTTCATAGGCAAGAATCATGTCGCCATCGCTGACGTGCCGATTGCGCACCAGCACAAAACTCGCACCGATCGTGCCGACCGTTGCCGCCAACAAAACCCAGCGCACCAGGCCTGCCATTTCCATCTGCTGTTGATTACGATTCGACGTGTGTTTCATATTATCTTAGAGATTCTCAAGGGAGCCGGATGCAGCGCGACGGACCGCCACGCGCAGGCGCGCCGAACGCGCCCGGGGATTCATTTTGGTTTCTTCAGCACTTGCCGTGACAGATTTGGGGAGCTTGCGCTCGAAATAGCATTCGGGATTCGGGCGCGGTGCCGGCCACTCGGGCCGATCGACCGTCGACTCAGCGTGACGACGCATGAAGCGCTTCACCAGGCGATCTTCGAGCGAATGAAAACTGATCACCGCCAATCGACCACCCGGCTTCAGGCAAGCCTGCGCGGCTTCGAGGCCCGCCTCCAACTCGCCCAACTCATCGTTGACTGCAATGCGCAACCCCTGAAAAATTTTTGTCGCCGGATGCCGCGCGCCATGCCTGGGAATCACCGATTCCACGACGGCAGCCAGCGCATCAGTGGTGTCGATCCGCTGCTCAGCCCGAGCCTTGACGATCGCACTGGCGACGCGTCGCGACGCCCGCTCTTCGCCATATTCAAAAAAGATCCGCGCCAATTCTTCCTCGGTCTCGTCATTGATCCAATCCGCTGCCGAGCGATCGGTGCGGTGATCCATGCGCATATCGAGCGGTCCACCCTGCTGAAAAGAAAATCCGCGCGACGCGTCGTCCAGCTGGTGTGACGAAACCCCGATATCGAGCAAAATACCGTCCACCAGATCAACTCCCGCAGCATCGAGCCAGCGGCGCATTTCGGTGAAACTTCCGTGACTCGTCGAAAAACGATCCCCGAACTCCGCCAAGCGACGGCATGCGTGCGCCAATGCTGCCGTGTCACGATCACTGGCCACGACCCGTGCACCGGCAAGCAGCAGTGCCTCAGAATGTCCACCTCCGCCCGCCGTACCATCAAAAATAGTTTGTCCCATCTGCGGCTTAAGCGCTGCCACCACTTCGTCGAGAAGTACCGGCACATGATAGCCCTCGGCTTGCCACGCGGAGTCAGCACCTGCGTCTCTCGACGAGTGATCGCCTGCCCCAGCCATCGCCGACGTCATCGGCAAGCCACTAAAGAATCCGCGCCCACCCGGACGCAACCGGGCAACTCCTCCATCCGAACGACAGCGGGCGTTCATCGGAAACGCAGCAGCCGATAACGACATCCGTCCCGAAATCGACGCCATGCACGGCGCGAGCCAATCACTCACCTTGGGTATAATCCACCCCCCAATCACCAAAATAAAAATAAATATGAAATTTCCAAGCAATCGAGTCATTCATTGACCAATTCCAAGAATTTCCATAATTCCTGTTTAGATTGCCTGATAACTATAAGCTACGGCGCTTATTATAAGCAAGTCTAAAAATTTTGGTAATCTTAATAAATTTTCCCCAAATTCCCCCATAATCGGGCATTCGCTCGTTTCCGGACGCGCCGTTTCAACGATCAGACAGCGACCCTTCGTGTCCGTGGAGACCTTTCAACCTCTCGATAGATTAACCTCAAGCCACGCGTGGACCGGCGTTGCGCAGCGCTTCACCAGAACGTTAAAGCGCCACAAAACCTCAAGGCTTCGTCACCGGTCGCACCTTTTTTTGGCCATCCTTCCCGTCACTGCGAGCTCCTGCCCCATCATTCGCTCGGGAAAAATACTCACCCACTCGAGGATCAGCTTTGATCATTTCCTCGTTCAACAACTTGCGCGCCCGCACAAACTGGGTCGTGCGCACCTTCCTCAGTTCGTCGTCCTGCTGACGCGTTTCCCGCATTTCGGCAATAACCCCTTTCAACGTGTCGGTCGCAATCGCCGCCTTATAGGCATTATCATAAATGCCCCGCTGCTCTTTATCGAGCGAAGCATAGAACGGTGGCCTCGCCATGTAATCCAAGCCAGTCCTGTGGCCGTCGGGGCGCATACCGCGCGAACCCCCGCCGAAATCGCCGCCGCTTTTGCTGGAGCGCGAATGCCCCTTCATTTCCTCCATCAGTTCGGCCGCCTCCGGATCGAGTTCGGCAATCTTGGCATGCAGCACTTTGCGAAAATTATCGGAAGCCAACCGCACCTCTTCGCGAGACTGAGCCACGGCCGGATCGTCCCAGACTTTACCGAGCAGGCGACGCAGTTCTTCATGATCTTCACGGCTCCCTTCAGTGTCTTCGGCCGATTCTTCAGCCTCGCCTCCTCTCGGCGTCGCCTCCTTGCGGTCGCCTTGGCCCTTGACGCGGACTTTCGGATTATCGGCCTTCGCAGGGGCAGCAGGAGCATCCTGCGCGAAGCCCTGGCTGCCGAACAGCACGACGAGGGCGAGACACAGACGGAACAAAATAGGCATGGCAGCGATCGGTAGTTTCATCGAATTAAAGCAGTTCGCGACAAGACACATCGTGTCCTCTCAAAATCAACGACAGTCCGGTCGAACCGTCAAGAACTCAGGACTGACAAAGGATACAAACCCGTCGCCCGCAAAAAGTTGCAACACGGCGATGGCAAATTTGACCGTCGCCGAAACCGACAACTTTCGCCGCAAAATCCAGCCTTGCGCTGATCACAGCTTTCGCCTAATCATCCCGCACTATGCCTATCGCCACCCCGAAACAGTTCGCCGCCATGCTCGACGCCGCTCAGGAGGGCGGCTACGCATACCCTGCAATCAATTGCACGAGCATCCCCACTCTCAACGCCGCCTTCAAAGCGTTCGCCGACCAGAAGTCCGACGGCATCATTCAATTTTCGACGGGCGCCGGCCAGTTTGCTTCCGGCCTCAACCACGGTGACGCCACCTTCGGCACCATTGTTCTCGCCGAAGCCGCCCACCGCCTCGCCGAGCAATACAATGTCTTGGTCGCCCTCAACACCGACCACTGCCAGCCGGAGAAAGCCGCTTCTTTCCTCAAACCACTGATCGAGGAAACCGCCAAACGTCGCGCCAAAGGCGAGAACAACCTTTTCCAGAACCACATGCTCGACGCGTCGATCCTTCCGCTCGAGGAGAACATGGCGATTTCTCAGGAGTATCTGAAACTCTGCGCCGAGAACGAAATCATTCTCGAAGTCGAGGCTGGCGTTGTCGGTGGTGAAGAAGACGGTTCCGCAGGTTCCGACGACACGCCTGACGAAGATCTCTACACCACGCCTGAAGACATGGTTGCCGTGCACGAAGCACTCGCAAAACTCGGCCGCTTCACTTTCGCCGCTACGTTCGGCAACGTTCACGGACACTACAAACCCGGTGCCGTCAAACTTCGCCCTGAGATTCTCAAAGAAGGTCAGGCAGCGGTTACCGAAAAATACGGCAGCGATTCCGAGTTCGACCTCGTCTTCCACGGCGGTTCGGGCAGCAGCCTCGACGAGATCCGTGAGACCCTCGGTTACGGCGTGGTGAAAATGAACATCGACACCGACACGCAGTATGCGTTCTCGCGTCCGATCTCCGATCACTTCTTCAAAAACTACGACGGCGCCCTCATGATCGATGGCGAGTGTGGCAACAAGAAAGCCTACGACCCGCGTGGTTATCTGAAAAAAGGCGAAGAGGCCATGGCCGCCCGCATCGCCCGCGGCTGCGACGACCTGCTCTCAACCGGCAAGTCGATTCACGGCGACGTCTAATCGTTCAAACATACTTTCAAGCACGAACGGAACGCTTTCGCAGCGTTCCGTTTTTGCGTACCGCCGGCACAAACTTCATTTTCGGCAACCAATCACGATCGAACACGAATGCATGCGCCAGCAGCATCCCCAGACTGAGATCGGCAAAGTCGACCACCAGCATGATCCCGAGATGCATGCCGACCATCGCGATCCAGAGCCAAGACCGGGCGCGACGAAACAACGCCAACGGCAAATAGAGCAGCTCCAAAGCCAGCGCCCCCCACGTCGCCAGACGAAGCATCCACACAGGCGTCGACAATATCAAATCTCGAATCCAACCCGGCCGAGCGAGCGGATTTTCGAGCACATCGCGAATCGCACTGCCGTCGATCCAACTCGGGCTACCCAGTTTCATCACACCGCTGAATGTGTAGCCGGCCGCCAACAGAAACCACATCACCACCAGCGCCATACCCGGCATTTTCCATTGCAAATCCGCCTGCCTTTTCCAGCACCACGCTTCACCCCGGGGGATAACCGCGCCCATCAACAGCAACAGGCCAACGTAAGGCAGCCCCGGATTGGATATCAGATTGTTGCGCCCGAACAGCCACGCCCAAATCAACCACGCGACGATGCAAGCCAGGCTTCGAAAGCGCCCCACGATGATCAATCCGGAGGCCAACATTCCGACCGAAATACAAAGCGCCGGCAGCCAATGGCCCACGCCCTCGATCCACAACGGATTCGGCAACAGAGCCGGCACAAAATTCAGATTCGGATCAGCCAACACTCCATCGCTCCCAAAAAGCTCCGCAGCAAACGGCAACAACTGAGCAAAGTGCACCAGCAGATAGCCCCCCAAGGCGATGCGAAAAACAGCGAACTGGCGAGCACCAATTGATGAAGCGTGTGAGTCGAGAAGTTTAGTGTTCATCGAAGTTCAGATATTCAATTTTCTACAAATCCATCAGGGCCGATTCGCCACTCGCGCCCGCCATCGCATTCCGCTGCGCGAATCACCACCTGCAGTTCGCTCGCTGACGCCGGCAGCCCGAGTTCGTCGCGCATCGGCCCCGGCTCGACCAGGGCATAGCGCAAAGTCGACGCCATCATTTCCGGCGGCAGACAGGGTCCGTAAGCAAGGATGGCACCATAAACATTGCGGCGATTGTAAGGTCCACGCAGTCGCGAATAAACTTCCGGCGTCAACTCCACCTCGACCCACTCAGCATCGATCTTATAGCGCAGCGCAAACTGCGCAGAGAAAGTCTCCAGCATCACCTTCGGTTGCGCATTGACCGGCGCGACACAGAAGACTTTAGGAAACGGACTGGCCGCAGACGAAGCGCCAATGCCGCGCAGCGCTCGCGATCCAAGGCAAAAGCCCACCATCTGCAAACTGCCGATCGCCAACAGCACCAGGCACCACGCGTTGGCACGTCGCAATCGTCGACTCTCGCTCGCACCCGCATTCGCATTCGCTTTTTTCATATTACTGTTGGTTTGCCGGGTTTCGCGGTTTGCCCCGACCTTGCCCCCGCGCAACCCCAGCGCTTCGAGCAACCGATGCAAGTCGGCAAAAATTTCAGTGGCGGCGCTTCATCAACGTCAGGCGTGTGGACATCGCGAAACGCGAGCATGTCTTCGAAGCGATCCTCCCTCTCCGAACTGAAACCGCACAGCTCAGGGCTTTTTGTCGGGTTCTCAAACGTGCCGAACAACATGTCCCAGATCGGCAGGTCACCGTAGTTGTTGGTGTGACGATCCCGCTGGTGATGCACCCGGTGCGACTCCGGCCGTTGAAACAAGAATCCGAACCATCGCGGCGTACGCACGTTCCAATGGTAAAAGAACTCAGCTACTCCGGTGATCACAGTGATCGTCGCCGCCGCCTTCGGCGAGCAGCCCAACAAAGGAAACGCAATAGCACTGCTGATAAGGCTGTTCAGGGTAATTTCGAACGGATGCTTATAGAACGACATCAGCACTTCCATGCGCTGCGGCGAGTGATGCAATTGATGGCACAAACGCCAGAACAACTTCGATTCGTGACGAATCCGATGCCAGAAATAATAGATAAAGGTGACGACAACATAGCCGATCACCACTTCGCCGAGGAGTGGCAAACGTGCACCGATCCGCAGCACCGACACCCCTTGAAACCAATGATCCCAGGTCAGCCCGGCAACGATGACCAATCCAG
Source organism: Verrucomicrobiales bacterium (assembly GCA_037969585.1). Lineage (GTDB taxonomy): Bacteria > Verrucomicrobiota > Verrucomicrobiia > Verrucomicrobiales > DEV007 > JBBKXR01. The sequence goes on along the minus strand of JBBKXR010000175.1, from coordinate 9,173 downwards.
CTTGAGCCAGATTGACCAAGGCAACTCGGGCCCACCAGTTCTCTACCTTCGGTAACTCGGATGCCGGAAAAAGTTTCTCAACCAGCAGCATGACAGCCGCGCAAGCAGCAACGATGGCGATTTCCATGTGACCATCATCCCGCAAACCTTACAATGAACAAAATCGATTGTTATTACCTGAACATTGATTCAGTCAATGTTTAGAAAATTATCTTCAATTCGTTGATTACCGTAAGGCGGAGTTCATTGACTTCATGAACGCCACAAATCCTGAAGCGAAACGACCGCACAAACCCAAGCTCCGCTTTCGTCAACGTCTCTTCCGGGCGGCGGTCATCATCCTCTCCCTTGGCCTGATAGTGCTGAGTAGCTGCAAATCGACGCAAATACCTCACTCCGGACGTTTCCCATTTTCCCTCATGGATTCCGCCCCACGATCAAAGAATCCTGACGCTGCCCCGATGACTCGGTTGCTATCCTACGACAAGGCTCACCCTCATACTTTTGACCAGTCATTGGCCCGACTTCAGGCAGGTGACGTCATTGGCTTGGTAATGAGTCACCACGGCGCGTGGCAGCACCTTTCACAATGGAAAATTCAAAAAATCCCCTACGAACTTTTTTCGTACGGACACGTCGCCATCATCGTCCCCAACCCGGACGGACCCGCCGACCGTTCCGAGCTTCGACTGCTCAGCATCGCCATCCGCCAGTCGGTACACACCGAACACAAACTGGAAACGCTCCGCGATCAGTCCTGGTTCGCCTTTCGCCCACCTGCCGGCAGCGTCGACATCGCGCGTCTCCACGAATTCACCCAGATCGCCTGCCAAAAAGCATCGAATCCCAAAAAGGCCTACGACTACACCGGCGCTTTCGGCCTTTGGAACGTCAATTCCCATCCCTCCACGGCCGAACAGATCGCCGACGAATACACCTGCGCGACACTGATCGTCGCCGCTCTTAACTACTCGGGATACCGTCTCGACGCCATCCATCGACGCGGCCTGCTTGACATGGTCGCACCTGGACAGGTCATCGCCAGTTCAGGATCGGCGATCGTGAAATGAAGATTCAGAAAACTTCACATAAAACTGTTAGAAACCACGCCAGCTGAGCGTACCTTTGTCTTTTTCCAGATTGGAAAGCAGGCAGACCATGGAAATCCCGTTTAGAAGCAAAGAAGTCAGTTGGCTGGCATTCAACTCACGAGTCCTCCAGGAAGGTGCCAACCCCGAGGTTCCACTTCTCGAACGAATCAAATTCCTCGGTATTTACTCTTCGAATCTCGACGAGTTCTTCCGCGTCCGGGTCGCCACCCTGAAACGGCTCCTGTCGATCGGCGATCGCTATAAAGAACTCAACATTCCCGATCCGAGGGAAACTCTCAAAACGGTAAAGAGCATTATCGCCGACGAGACTAAGCGCTTCAACGAAGCCTATCGTGACGTCATGAAAGGCCTCGAGCAACATGGCATTCGGGTCGTCTCCAACCGTGATGTCCCCAACGAGCTCAAGCCTTATCTGATCGATTACTTTAACCAAAAGGTCCGTTCCCACCTGATGCCGGTCATGCTCAAAAGCGCGACCGCGCTGCCCAGGCTGAAGGACTTTCCGATGTATCTCGCGGTGCGCATGTCGCGCAAAAACGGCAAAGGCCGATCCGCTCACGCCTTGCTTGAGATTCCTGGCGACCTCGACCGCTTCGTGGCCATGCCCGCCAAAAAAGGTAAGGAGCAACTGGTGATGTATCTCGACGACATCATCCGCTTCGGTCTGTCAGAGATCTTCGGTGCCCTGCATTATGACGAGTTCGAATCCTACGCGATCAAGTTCACCCGCGACTCCGAGATGGAGTTCGAAGACGACTTCACGGAAAGCGTCTACGACAAAGTCGCGGAAGGCCTTCGATCTCGCGAAACCGGCGCGCCGGTTCGCGCCAACTACGACGAGACCATACCGCCTGCATTCTTGAGCCTGCTGCTCCGCAAACTCGGCCTAAGTAGATCCGACACCAACTACGGTGGCTCGCGCTATCACAATCGCAAAGACCTGATCGGCTTTCCCACCTTCGATCGCAAAGACCTGCTCTACGCAAAATCTGAACCTATCGCGAACAATCGTCTCAAACACAAAAACCGGGACGGATTCTTCACCATCCTGCGCAAACGCGACGTCCTTCTGCAACTCCCTTACCACAACTTCAGCGACTACATTGATTTTTTGCGTGAAGCCTCCATCGATCCCTACGTGCAGAGCATTCAGTTTACGCAGTACCGCGTCGCCAAGAACTCCTGTGTCGCCAAAGCACTGATGAGCGCCGCCCGCAACGGCAAGCAAGTCACCGCACTGGTCGAACCCCAGGCCCGATTCGACGAGCAAGCCAACATCGCCTGGGCAAACCAATACCAGAACACCGGCGTACGCGTCATCCTCGGGGTAGCCGGATTGAAAGTGCACTCCAAAATGTGCCTCATCACTCGCCGTGAGAACGGTCGCAATCGCTACTACACCTGTCTCGGCACAGGTAACTTTAACGAAGCCACCGCCGGCATTTTTGCTGACCATTTGCTGCTCACCAACAATCAGGAAATCGGCGCGGATGCCGCCGCCATTTTCCAGTTCTTTGAGCGCGCCTATCTACCACCGAAACTTAAGCACATCGTCGCCGCCCCACTCGGACTGCGCGATTTTGTCAGAAACAAAATCAATCGAGAAATCAAACTGGCCAAGGCCGGAAAAACGGCCACCCTCGACCTGAAGATCAACAACTTGTCCGATCTCGAGACCATTTCGCTGCTCTACAAGGCCGCTGAAGCCGGGGTAAAAATCCGCATCATCGCACGCAGCATGTTCTCCCTGATCACTGGGCAAAAAGGCCCGATCGGCGAGAATATTCAAGCCATTGCCATCGTCGATCGCTACCTCGAACACTCGCGGATGTTCATCTTCGGAAATAACGGCGACCCCGAGGTCTACCTGTCATCCGCGGATTTGTTGCCGCGCAACTTCGACAGTCGTGTTGAGACCGCCTTTCCGATCTACGACAAGAAACTGCGCAAAGAACTCATCGAGCATTTCAGGATCCAATGGAGCGACAACGTCAAAGCACGCATCCTCGATCACGACCTGAAAAACAGATTTCGAAAACGCGGCCCAAAAGAACCCGAAGTCCGCGCCCAATTCGCCTACGAAGAATACCTGCGTAACGCGTAGTGGTTCAGGGTTCGCGGACTCCCGCAGCCCGCATGTCCCATCCTCCGATGGCAGCACCCTCCGCGCCGCCGGGAAAATCCCATAGCCTCGGATTGGCATCACCGTCGCTCACCTCGCTGGGTTTGAGCGCAGCCTGCCACACGTTTCCGTACGCCGTCGCTGAATCGAGCGTCACCGGCGGCTGATCTCTGCCGCCTTTTTGCCAAACTTGCGGATGCTCAAACAGCAAGTCCTGTCCCGGCGTTAAGCTCACAAAGGCATTGCTCGAGATCACCGATCCATCGATCGGCGCACCCGACAACACCAGATAGCCGCGCTGAAACAACGCCTTCACGCCGTCGCTCGTTTCCGACCGCAAATCGTAAACCAGATTGTGGCGAATCACGTTTCGCCCTTTTAGAACGATGCCCTCGCCCGTGCAGCGCGCGACCACGTTGTCTTCGATGACCACGTCATTCTGATCGTCATCGATACGTAGACTCGCGTTCATGTTGGCGCTGTCGATGTCGTGAACAAAATTGTGGTGCACTCGATTTCCGCCACCGGTTCCTGAGACATAAATCGCGTTGCCGTCCGAGAGAATTTTCATCACGTCACTGATGTCATTCCAGCCGATCTCGTTGTCACGACCATGCATGAGCGGCTCGCGCCCCTGCCACGAACGATCACCCTTCTCCAGGTGATTCATCACCTCATCCCAACGCGCCGTCCGGCTCGACTCTTTGAGGCCCGACACATCCATCTGCGTGCGACCGCTGACCACAATTCCGCTGTAAGGCATGTTGGATATATCGTTGTGCAAAATTTGATTGCCGCCGCTCTGCCAGACAAAAACCGCCGGTGACGCCCACCACTCGCGCCCGAGATCGTGGAAGCGACAATCGGTGACGATGTTGTCTCGACTGACATCTTTCCAACCCATCCCGTAGCCCGCCAGCAATACGCCAACGCCACCCAGTCGCGCAAATTCACAGTGCTGAACCGAATTCCGCTGCGCATGCAGATCCATTCGCAAGCCCGCTGCACCGCTGTCGACAAACTTGCAATCGACGAGCTCAACCTCTTCCGTCGCCCGCAACCTGACCATCGCCGTTGGTCGGTCATACATTTCCCAATCGTGCTGCAAGCCCCATCCGGTTTTGTCGGCCTGCCACGCGTAGCGCTTTCCATGGGCAAACGTGATTCCACGCAACTGCACACCGACCACCGGTTTGTCGCCGTAGTCCCAGGGATCGACCTCACCTTCGATCCTGAGAAGCTCAGTCAGACGCGCCACCTCAACATTTTCCGGCGGCGTTTCGCTTAGCAAATAAAGTGTCTTCTTCTCAGAATCGAACAGCCACTCATCTTCCTTATCCAGAGCGGACATTACATTTTCGATCCACACAGTCCCCTCGGGAAAACGACCAAAAGCCGGCATCGTCAGCGGATAAATGCTCGGCACTTCTGTTCGCACCAAACCCGTTTCCCGATCAACATCCGACATCGGCAGCAACTCCATCAACCACGGATAACGCGGCACCACCCGCATCTCGGCACCGCGAAAATCATCGACCGCTTGCAGCACTTCGTTCGGCAGATACAAATGCTGACCGTCGATCGCCCGCCGCTGCCGATACGGCACCGACTTCGGTGGCTTGGCCAGCTGCCGATAGCCGCGCGTCGACGCCCGCGGCAGCATCGCACCTTCACGAAAAACCGTACGCACCTCGCCGAATTCAGCCGGCACCGCAATCTTCCAAACCGAGTCCCGCCCTTCCATCCGAATCCATTCTCCCGGTAGCGGTGCCGCGCCACTGATCACTACCCGCTCATTTTCCAATGCCGCGATTTTTAATCCGCCATCACGCCGGTCGAGAACCAGCGTTTCCACCCAGCGATACGTCCCGCCACCCAGCCAGATCACCGATCCATCGTCCGCCTCACGAACCATGTCCCGCGCTCGCACCACCGACGCTAGGGGCGCATCGATCGAACCAACAGCAGCGTCATCTCCGTCAGGCGAAACATAAATCTCGCCTGCCCGTGCGGGAGTTGCGGCGATCGCGAACGCGATGCCGATCGCCAGCGAACACGAATGCGATCTCACCAGTTCACCTCCATCGGCCGACCGGCCCCCTCCGCCGTGGCGACCACTCCGGTGAATTTTTTGTCATCCGCCCGGCCCTCGCCGACCAGGACGGTGTAGCGGCCTTCAGCAAAGACCTTCGGCTGAAATTCCGCTTCAGAGATTCGGCGCGCATACACCAGTTCGCCGGTTGCCTCGTTGACCACCCGCAGCAGTGGTCGGTCGCCTTCCTCAAATCCGTTGATCACGACCAGCGGTAAAAAAGCCACTGGCTCACGCCCATACATGTCGTCGACGCGCAGCGTCATCGGCCAACCCGGTGATTGCTCTCCGTCGCCCGGACCGGACAGCTTTTCATGAACTGGCCAACTCTCAACCGTGATCTCCTGCTGAGCGCGGTCGAAGGCAACGATGCCGTATCCTGATCCGCTGCCTTTCAGCCGCTCCAAAGTCGTCGTTTCCGCCGGCTGGTAGTCCGGGCGATAGTGGTCTTCGCGACTGGCCGCCGCCCAGACGGTGACTTTGTTCTGAAATCCGTCGAGATAGTCCCCCGTGTAATAGGGCGCATCCGGCAGACGATTTTCTCCCGGCTCGGCTGGTCTCCAAATCCGCGGATAACTGTTGGCGATTCCCGGTGCCGTGTACGACCACCCCGAGTCGCCCCACTCGTCGACGCCATGCTGCACTAAGGTCGCAAGATGCTGATCGCCGTGCAACATGATCGCGTGCGCCTTGCGAATCACCTTCAGCGCATTGTCACGTGGCGTTTGCGGCCAGCCATTGGCGTCGAGGTCGGCGTAGAGAAAATGCTCGTCCTTGCCACCGCCGTGATGCGTCGCCACCGCGCAAAACGGCGCCGCTGACAACACCGCTTTGAGATCGGTGTGCCGCCAGTCTTGTCCCCAGGCATCAAGGAAAGCCATCTGACGACTGCCGAGCAACGACAAGCCCGGCCGATCGAGCAGTCGAGTGTCGAACATCGGGTCGGTGATGTGATCCTTTCGAGTGCTGCCGGCCACTGGTGTACGCAGCACATCACCCGGAGCCGACTTCCACTTGCGATCCTCTACGATGGCAAAACTCACGCCACCCCAGTTGAGATCGGTGTAGAAAACGCCGATCCCGTTTTTGGCCGGCGTCGCATCGTAGGGGTCCGGCAGATGGGAAACCTGGGTTCGCTGCACCATGTTGAGCCAGTCGGGATGCATCCGGTAGCCACCTTCAGCACTGGAAACCTCAAGGTCCGGCGACAAACGCTCACCGCCCTTGCCCCAGATATTGCCGTGATAAACATCGTGATCGTCGGGAATAATCACCGACGGTCGGTCCTTGAGCAGCTCGCGAAAACTCCACCCGAACAGCCAATACTTCGGCAAATAATCGAGCGCTGCGCGCGGTACATCTTCCGCCGTTGCAGCGACGATAAACGGGTGCCCAGTGACGTTCTCGTAAATTTGATCGCCCGCGAAAAACACCATGTCAGGATCCTGCGCGAGCATATTTTGAGCGATGTATTGATTCGGAAATGCGAAGTCATGCATGCACGACGCGACCGCCATGCGAAGCACCGACTGATCGGTCGGATTGCGGCGAATCGTTCCCGCCCACTGGTCGTCGCCGTAGACCACCCGATACTCAACGGTTCGATCGTCCTCCCAGCCATCGATACGAAACTGCGCCGTCCGCGCCAATGGATCCAGCTTTGCCTTACCCGCCTCCTTCCACCTACCACCACCCTGGTTCAGCTCCAGGGCCACGGTCTGTTCCTCACCAGCGCCAATCGGTACTAGATGAGCAGTCATTTTCATCACCCCGTCGTTGACCGTGTACTGACTCCACAGAATCGGCCCCCAGGTTTGCTCGGGATGAGCAACCACTTTCGAGCCCGAGATTTTCCAATCATCGAACCAGAAACGAAAGTCGCCGGCCGGTATCGGTGGCTCAACCCGCTCAACCCGCTCAACAAGATCGACGGGCTCAACCGGATCGACCGGATCAACCTGCTCGAGTTTCGTCGCCAGTTCTTTTGGCACCGGTTCACAGGCAATGGCAAAATTGCCCATCAGTGGCGCCTTGTTCACCGAGGCAGCCATCACTGACAGCAGCTCGTCACTGTCACCCGCAAATGCGGTCAACATCACCTCGGCCTTTGAACCGGCACAGTCCGCCTGCAACACCAGTCGAAAATCGTTGAGTCGTTCCAGCGCGATCAATTTATCGGAAACTTGAGTGCCAACGAACAACTGCCCAGCCGTGGTCACTCCGGCCGAAATGCCCCGGCCGTTCCACAGGGCCGAACGATACTCTTCCGGCATCTTCCCGGTCAGCGCGAACTTGAAGCCCGCCCAACCGAGCCCATTTTCCGGCGGATGATTCTGCAGCTGGCCAAGCCGAACCGACATCTGAATGTCTCCGTCGTCAGCAGCCAGCTGATGGGTCAGCAACACCACCTCGTGACGAGCGCCCCCGCTCACCGATTCCACCCGGCCGTGAGCCAACTGCCAGTTCATCAGCGGCGACGACCAATACTGCTTGCCGATCCACGGTCGAACGATCTCCTCCGGCAACGCCATTTCGAAGTCATCCGCCCGCAAAGCAAAGCCGAACGGCAACAAACTCAACAGCAGTCCCAGCAGCGCCGTGGAACGCCTGAGCTTTTGGAATCTCCTACCATTTGAATACCGAACCATCATGCGCGAAACCAACCCGCAACCGGCCGCTAAGCAAGCGCTAAAGGCCTAGACAAATCCGGTCGCAGCCCGATCCGTCCCGTGCTAATAGTCACCGCACCGCATGCCCGCACCGAGGTCCAGGTGCACACTCTCCTTCTCTTCGACTTTTGCCAAAATGCCGGATCCACGAAAACCGTTTAAGCGACCGCCAAAACGCTTTGAACCGAAGGGACTATCGATCCTGCACGAAGATCACGACATCGTTGTCATTGATAAGGTCCCTGGTCTGCTCACCGTCGGCAGCGAAGCGGAACGCGATAAGACCGCCTATAACCTTTTGAGCGAGTACGTGCGCAAAGGTAATTCGAAATCCAGAAATCGAATCTTTATCGTGCACCGCCTCGACCGCGAGACCTCCGGCCTGCTGGTGTTCGCCAAGAATGATGAGGCCAAGCGCTTCCTGATGACCGAGTGGCTCGGTTTTGAAAAACGCTACTTCGCCGTCGTCCACGGAACGATGCCCAGGCCCGAAGGCGAGCTCGAATCTTACCTCGCCGAAAGCGGCGTGCATCGGATGTATTCGGTCAAGGATCCGAGTCGCGGTAAGCTGTCAAAAACGGCTTATCGGGTGATCGACACCAGCAAGCGCTACAGCCTGCTGGAAGTGAAACTGCTGACTGGCAGAAAGCACCAGATCCGCGTTCATCTCTCCGATCAAAACTGCCCTATCGTCGGCGACAAAAAATACGGCTCCACCGAAAAAGGCATCAAACGCATGGCCCTGCACGCTGCATCGATGACGATCGCTCATCCGCATTCCAACGAGCTGATGACATTCAGCACCAAGATGCCGCCGTATTTCGAAAGCTTGATGCGCGGCTCGGCAGATCGGTAGTGGTTGCGGTGTGCGCGTGATAGTGAGATGGCAGAGGCGCGGGTGAGAGCTGCCCATTCTATCTTGTAGCGTCGTTCCCCTTCTCGAATGCGAACGTAGGCTCGCTCAAGGAATGGCAGGGAATCATCAGCAAAAATGGGCCAAGGAAGGCAAAGTGATACTATTACCGGGCTCCAGAAGAGTTGTTTATACAATCTCTACCGCTGCACTTCAGTCTTGAACCTGAGACTTCAGCGTTCGCTTGTATCTGACCGCTACGAGTGAGCAGAGTCGGCACCGGAACCGCCACGGTCACTGAGAGCGGCGGCAAACGAATCGGAAT
>JBBKXR010000174.1:0-13497 GCA_037969585.1 Verrucomicrobiales bacterium | reverse complement strand
GCCAGTAGAGCCTAAACCGGCGCCGAAGCCTGAAGCAAAACCAGAGCCTGCCCCTGCCCCTGCCCCTGCTCCGAAACCTGCTCCCGCTCCCGCTCCCGAAGCGGCTGCACCTAGCGAATCACAGTAAGCCTTTCGCCATTCCCTTGGCACCCGGCAACGAACTCCCGACATCGTGGGACTCGCCCCAAGCGTCTGCCCAGACGGTCACCTTTGATCGGCAGTTTGGACTGCGTGCAACTTGCTCTGAGCTTTTTTTTTTTCCAAGGGTTCCAAAGCGCTCAAGAGTCTTGCGCCCCGACGCGACGGGCGATGTTGTCACGCAATCGGGTTGCTCGCTCAGGTGAGAGGGTTCCAAGCTCGCCGAGAACAGCGCTTATGGGGATCGAAGCGATCATCCCTCATCGCATCACAGAAGCAGCCTTGAAGCCACCCTGTGAAAAATCAGGATCGTCCGCGCAGACCACTTCATCGAATCCAGCGACCTCCTGCCTGAGCTGTGAACTCACAGCGTAGACCAGCAAATCTTCGTAAGGACGCATTGTCATTAATACCAATGCTGGTCGGCTCTTGATCTGACCATCGGACTGCTGAATACGAGCAAGAATGAGTTCGCCCGGACTCACTTCAAGTCAGCTTCGGTTATACTCTACTTCATCGTCGCCGAAGCGGACCGGCAACGTTGTGCTGGCAGGGGTGAGCAAATTAAAGTCGCCGACCGACACCTCGTCAACGGCGTCCCGCCTGAACCTCCTTCAAGCGTGATGTCAGCCACAAGGTGACCGAGCCTAATCCTTCTTCTCCTTCGTCGGATCGAAGTAAATGCGAACGTCCGCCTCGTCAGTCCCGAGCAACTCCTGTGCCCGTATCAAGGCTTTGCGGGTCGAGAGATTAGGACGCGTCGCCGAGTTGAGGAAGATATTTTTCCGATCCAGCACTTCGAGAATGCCCGAGTTGCGCAGCACTCGATAGACTTCGCGCGAGGCTCCACTGATGATGACGTCGCGCTCGGATTCGCGCAGGAACAGGATCAACTCTTCGAGCGCCATGACACTCGTCGCATCGAGATGACGGGCATTTTTCAGACGCAGGATGATAATCCGCAGATTCGGATCCGAGCAGGTTCGTTGAATCTGAGTTCGGAACAGCTCGGCAGCACCGAAGAACAATTCGCCCTCGACATGCACGATCGAGATGGAGGGATTCGGCCGGGCACGCTTTTCACCCGTCTCCGCGTCCGCAGCAGCTTCGGCCAGTTGGCCCTCTTCGTTGAACTCGTATTCGGTGAGGTAGGGTCGGCTGGCTTTGCGCAGGTAGAGCATGACCGACACGCCTACACCGAGGAAAATCGCAACGTGCAGCGGCATCAACAGCGCGGCGAGAAAAGTCGAAATGACCACCGCTGCGTCGGACCGCGTCGCCCGCAACGCGATGCGGATCTGACGCGGATTGATCAGCGATCCGGCGATTCCGATAACGAGTACCGCCAGGCAGCACTTAGGCACGGCATCCATGTAGCGGCCCAGCAGCAAGGCCCCGGCGACACACAATAGACCGTTGATGATACTCGACAGGCGACTGATCGCGCCACTGGCAAAGTTGAGGGCCGAGCGAGTCATCGATCCCGACGCAGGCATGCCACCGAGAAAGGCCACCGCCAAGTTGGCCACGCCGACACCGAGCATGTCCTGGTTCATTCGCGGTCGATCGCCGCTCTGACTGGCGAGCGTTTTTGACATCACTGAATTCTCCAGGGCAGCAAGGAAGGCGATCGAAAACGCCACGCCGAACAGTCCACTCACCTCGTGAAATAATTTTCGCCAACCGAAGCTCGGGATGGTCGGCTTCAGATCGGATATCGCGAAAGAGTCGAAGGTAGCCACCGTCATCCAGCCGGAGCGATGCAACCAGCCGTACAGCAGCGTCATGCTCAGCAGCGTAATTGCAAACACCGGCAGCCGACCGAATCGACGATTGAGGATCCACCACATCGCAAAAGTCAGCCCTCCCAGAACCAACGGTTGCCACTGCGTGTGCTGCGCCTGCGAGAACGTGTCGTGCAGAATAGTGAAAAAGGTTCTCGCCCCGGAATGGGTTCCTTCAATGATGGCATCAGGCGGCGGTGGCGGTAGCTCCACCCCCATAACTTGGCGCAACTGATTAGCGATGATCAACACCGCCGCTCCGGTGATGTAGCCGACCACCACACTGCGAGATATGTATTGAATCAGATCAGCAATGCCGAGAAAGGCTCCAGTAATCAGCATGATGGCGACCATCGCCACCAAAAGCGGCATGACACTCAGCTTGTCGGGATGCGGATAAGCCGCAAAAAAGCTGAACAGCATGAACGCCGTGGCATTGGTCGGGCCGAGCACCGTGTGCCGCGAGCCACAAACCAACGGCGCAACGATCGCCGCGACAGCCCCGGAGATGATGCCGTACTGAATCGGCAGATCGGCGATTACCGCGTAGGCCATACCCTGCGGAAAGGCCAACAGCGCGACATTCAGCCCGGACTGGGCATCGCTGCCAAGCGAGGATGCGCTGTAGCCCGCCCAGCCGCGCCTGATCGGCAACGGATCGAGGCGATGCTCAGAAAAGAACTGAGACGCCCCGCGCAATGCTCCTCTCAGATTATGCCAGATTCTTTTCTTCAAGAGCGCGGGAGAGACAAACGAATAAAAACAGTCACGGGAGAATGGTTACTATGCGTTCGCCCCTTGCCGCTGCAACCATAAACCCTGGCACGGATGTAAGTGAAAGCGCAGGGTAAGACCGAAACGAAGCCGAAGCCGGAGGCTTCGCAGAGTGTGCAGACCGGGTACACGTTTCACAGGTGTTCGCAGGCATGGTTTACACATTGAGCGAAGTATGAGCGATACCCCCGGAACCCTCGAATATGGAAGTGCATCCTGGAGGGATGCCAGCCGCGATAACCGACTCGACAACGCCAGCCAACGGGGGGCAGGACTCACGCGCCTGCCACCTCTGCACGGGTGGAAAGCTCCGCTACGGTTTCCAGGGGTGATCGGTCGCTGACATTTTCCTCGGCCCCCGGCTAATCGCTTTCATACCTCCGGCATGATCACATCCGTAATCCTTAGTTCAGGCATCGAGGCGGCAGCAATTAACCACCAGTTTGATTCGCCCTATTGGCACAAAGTGACTCGCTGAGCCTCACTCCTGCACAACGGCAGATTTAGCAGGAACTTCGTCTTCGTTGGCATCGACGTCCTGGGGATGATCCTTCCAAACTGAACTGTCGTCGCGGAACACGAGTTTTTTTAAATCGTGCAAAATCAGGTAAACGCACGGCACCAGGAACAGGGTGATCACTGTTGCGAACAGAATGCCGAAGCTGAGCGACACCGCCATCGGAATCAGGAACTGTGCCTGCATTTCGGTTTCGAGCAGCATCGGTGTCAGGCCGGCGAAGGTCGTCAACGAGGTCAACAGAATCGGCCGGAAACGCGCCGCCCCGGCCTCGCGCGCGGCTTCTATCACCGTTGCGCCCGCAGCTCGCTTACGATTGACGTAGTCGACCAGCACCAGACTGTCGTTCACCACCACGCCGGCGAGCGCTACGATGCCGCACATCGACATGATGCTGAGCACGAAGCCCATCACCCAGTGGCCGAAGATCGCACCGACCAAACCAAATGGTATGACCGACATGACGATCATAGGTTGCACGTAGGATCGCAGCGGAATTGCCATCAGCACATACATGCCAAGTAGAGCGATGACGAACTTCTGCATCATCTCCTTAATCGACTGACGCTGATCCTTCTGTTCGCCCTCGAAGCTGTAATCGATCTGCGGAAATTTATCGCGAATTTCCGGCAGGACCTTGGCCTCGAGACTGGCGACGACTTCGTTGGCGTTCGTCGGCGTCGCTTTGTCGATGTCTGCGGTGATGGTGATCGAGCGGCTGCGATCGGTGCGGCTGATCGATGAGTAGGATCGTCCAAACTCTGCCACCGCTACCGTGGAAAACGGAACTTCGCCGCCATCACGAGTGCGAATCTTCATCGATGATAGGTCGTTGAGTTGCTTGCGTTCAGCTTCGGGGTAACGCACGAACACTTTCACTTCGTCGCGACCACGCTGTAGGCGCTGCACCTCTTCGCCGTAGAATCCCTGACGGACCTGCATGGCGACATCTTGCAAGCGAAGTCCGAGCGCCTCCGCCTCGGGAAGGATCTGCAGCTTGAGTTCGCGTTTACCGACGCGGTCGGAGTCGCCGATGTCGATCACGCCGTCGTATTCAGCGAGCGCCTTTTTGACCGCTACCGTCGCGGCCTGTAGATCGTCAAGATCGGGACCGGAAAGCTCGAGGTCGATCGCATTGCCGCCAGCCGCTGAATTGGTCTGAAAGGTCAGTTCAACGACTCCCGGGATTTCACCGGTCAACTCGCGCCATTTCGACACGATCATGTCTCCGGTATAATCGCGATCCGAAGCAGGCTGCAACTCAACCGTGACTTCACCGAGGCTCGAGTCCTTGGGAACACCTCCGGCGGCAAAATTGGTCACGAACGGTTGCACTCCGACGCTGGCGAGAATGTGACGGACGATCGATCGCCCCTGATTGTCCTTGTAATCTTCGCCGAGTTTTTCCGCGGCCGCTTCGAGTCGATCGACCGCCTCTTTAGTGCGCTCAAATGGCACCCCTTTAGCCAGGGTAATCTTTGCCGAAATACTGTCCGCTTCGACCACTGGAAAAAACTGAAACCGAATCCAGCCGGTCGCCACCGAACCGACCGCAACGATGAACAGCGCGATAAAAATCGACAACACCAGGTAGCGATTGTGCAGCACTACGCGAATCGCCGGGCGATAAAACCGGTCGATAACTGTTTCGAGACCGCGCGAAAAGAAGCGCTGGAATTTCATGATCGGCCCCGGTTCTTCGTCGGGATCGTAAGGCTTCAACTGCGCGAGATGCGACGGCAGTATCAACTTTGATTGCAACAGTGAAAACATCAGCGTCGGAATGACGATGAGCGGAATGTTTGGCCAGATTTTGCCACTGACACCACTCAGCCCAAGCATCGGCGTAAACGCCATCGCCGTGGTCAGGATACCGAAAATCACCACCACGCCGACCTCGTGAGTGCCCTTCGGAGCGGCATCGCGCGGATGCTCGCCCTCGCGGATGCGTCGATAAACATTCTCCCCGACGACAATCGCGTCATCTACGACGATCCCCAGCACCAGAATGAAGGCAAACAGCGAGATCATGTTTATCGAGACGTCGTTGTAAGGCATCATCATCACCGCACCAGCGAACGACACCGGAATGCCGATCGACACCAGCAGCGCCAAACTTGGGCGCAGGAACAGCGCTAACACGATGAATACCAGCACCAGTCCAGCGATGCCGTTGCGCGCCAGCAGATTCATTCGTCCCTTGAGGTAGTCGGACATGTCCTGCCAAAGTTCGAGGCGCACTCCCTCAGGCAGGATCGCCGGCGCTTCCTCTTTGATGTATCGCTCGACCATATCGGCGAGCTTGTTGGTGTCCTGATCGCCGACCCGGAAGACATTGATCAAGATCGCCGGCCGGCCATCGAAGCGACTCGACAAATCGACCTGCTCAAAGTCATCGCGCACATCAGTCAGCTCGCCGAGCGTGAGCACTGAGCCGTCGGGCTGAGTGACCACGGTGATGCCACGAAATTGCTCAGCTGTGTAACTCTTGGCCTCCGTTCGGATCAAAATTTCGCCGGCATTGGTGCGCACTGAGCCTCCCGGCAAGTCGATCGACGAGGCGCGCACCGCATTGGCGACCTGGTCAAAAGTCAGCCCGTATTGCCGCAGCGCCGCTTCGGACACCTCGATCGATACTTCGTGATCCCGCACCGCCACCAACTCCACTTGAGTGATCTTCGGCACTGCTCCAGTTGCGAAGAAATTCCACGCTTTGCGTAACCCGGCGCCAAACTTTTCCACCGGCGAAGCGTTTTCATGGACCTCAAAGCTCGGCTCATAAGAAAGCAATCCGTCGCGCACCTTCTCAGCGAGCTCGCGCAGCGTTTTTTCGTCCGTGTCTGCGGATACGGCGACGCTGAGAATCTGAGACTTGAGCAAAATTTCCTCGATGATCGGCTCCTCGGCCTGCTCGGCAAAGTTCTGGATGGCGTCGACGCGCCCCTTCACGTCGTCCATCAGGTTGCGCACATCGTAACCGTTCGCGACTTCCACCAAAACCATGCCGGCACCTAGCGCTGCGGTCGATTTGACTCGATCGATGCCATCGAGATCCTGAATCGATTCTTCGATCGGCACACAGATCCCCTTCTCGACCTCCTCGGGCGTGGCATTGGGAAACGGCACAGTGACCGCGATCATGTCGACCGACATCTCGGGGAAGAATTCCTTCTTCAGCTTTCCCCACGTGGTGATGCCAAGCAGGAACACCACCGCCATGAGAAAATTCGCCGCAACGTGATTGCGCGAAAACCAATGAATGATGCCTTCCATTTTAAAGTCGTCCAGAAATAGGTTCGGTCATTGGTCAGGTCAAAGTTCGCGACCGATCAAGGCTTCGTCACCGCGCCATCGTTCTTGACACTGTCGTTATCAAGCTCGACCACACGCACCGTCATCTGCTCGACGACATCGCCCATTTCGGTCATCAACAGCCGTTCATCGTTTTGTAAACCCTTGCCGACGATGGCATCGCCGCCCTCGCGCCTGATCACTTCGACTTCGCGAAAGTAAAGTTTATTGTCCGGCGAAACCACGATGACACGATCAAGATCGTGAAACGCCTGCAGAGGCACACGGAACACACTCTTCAGAGTGATGCCGTTGACCTCCGCCTCAACGAACAGACCGGGCTGAAGCAGCGTAGCGGCATCCTTGTCGGCGGTGACCTCAGCCACCAGATAGACCGAACGACTACTGCGCTCGATCTGGCCCTCGGTGCGGACCACCTCAGAATTCCACGTAAAGGTCTTCCCGGCTGCTGTGACGCTCAGTTCCGCATCCGCCTGCGGTTGGCCATCGGCGGCCTGTTCGACAAAGGCAAAATCATCGAGCGACAGCGGCAATCGGACTTCATACGGCCCGACCGAGAAGATGCTCGCCAAGGGGTTGCCCATGCCGATGTAGGCCCCAAGGTCGGCCTGAGTGCGCTCGATCCGCGCCGCGTAGGGAGCCTTCAGCTTGGTGCGCTCCAGATCGCGCTCGGCTTTTGCGACCGCAGCTTCAGCGGCTGCGACCTTAGCTTTGGCGCCCGCCAGCTGCGGCTTGCGCAGGGTCAGGTCACTGGCTTGCTTGCCGTTGCCCAGTGATTTCCAATCGCGCTCCGCCTGGGTCGCTCGTGCCTGTTCGCTATCGAGTGCCAACTTGGCTTCTTCGAGATTGGATTTCGATTGAGCCAGATTTGCCTCGTAGTCCGCCGAGTCGATCTCGAGCATAATTTCTCCTTCGGCAAATTCACCACCCGCTTCGAACTTGTCAGAAATGGATATGATCTTGCCACCCACTTCGGCAGCGAGCGTGGTCATGTGCTTGGCCTCGATCAAGCCCTGCGACGGCAATTTTATTTCGACCTCCTCGGAACGAACCGACAACACTTCGACCAGCGGATTGACCTTCTCCGTCGGCTCAATCTTGGCCTTGGGACGCGACAAATACAGCCCGACCGTGGCCGCGACACCGCCGCCGAGAGCTACCAGACAGAGCAGAATAACAAAAACTTTTCTCATTCTCGTTCGGGAAATTTATAGGGATTTGCGCACCTGATAATCGCCACCGAGGGCGAGGTGCAGATCGACGCGGTTGTCGAGACGCAGCCGTCGAATCGTTATCAGCTGTGTTTCACTCTGAACCTTACGTTGCTGCGCACTGAGCAGAGTCAGGATATCGCCGACGCCCTCAGCAAACTCCTGCCGTGATTTATCATAGGCATCGTCGGCGAGCCCAACGGTCTTCACCAGCAGCGCTTCGCGGCGAGCGAGAAAACCTTCGAGGTCGAGCGAGTCTTCGACTTCGCGAAAGGCGACCAGCACCGACTTCTCGTAATCACCGGCGGCCTGAACGATTTCATTCTTGCGCAGCTTGATCCCCTTGCCAATTGAGCCGCCCGTCAAGAGCGGCTGGACGGCCGAACCGGCGATGTTCCAAACGCTGAAATTCTGATCGAGCAGATTCTCAACCATCTCACTGGCCGTGCCACCGCTGCCGGTCAGGCTTATCGACGGCAACACCATCAGGCGAGCCGCCGCATACTGTCGATCAGCCGCCGCAAGCCGCCGCTCGGCCGCTACCAGATCCGGACGACGATCGAGCAAGCTGGCGGGAACTCCCGCAGGCGGAGCCGATGGCAGGCGCGGCAATTTCGAACTGGCGTCAATTTCCGCTGAAGGGTAGCGGGACAAAAGCGTTTCCAACTGCCGCGCGACCTGACCGACGGTTTGCTCGCGCTGCACAAGCGTCTCCTCGGCACTGGCGATATCGGTGCGCGCCAGCCGCAACTGCGACGCACGGTCGGCTCCCGGCTGATCGATGCCGAGCGCGAACTGTTCGGAGATCGATTTCTCGGTCTTGTTGAAAAGATCCAAGGTCCGCTGCGCCAACTGCTGCTGCTGGCGCGCTTCGATCAATGCAAACCACGTTTTCGCCGTCTGCGCGGCGATCGACAATTCAATCGCCGCCATATCCGCCTGCGACGCTTCATACTGAGCGATCGCCCCCTGCTGCTCGGTACGAATGCGCCCCCACAGATCGATCTCCCAACTCAGATCGAGTGAAAGGCCAAAATCATTGTTCAGACTACTCAGCACTGAGTCGCCTCCGCCGCCGTCGTCACCGAACGGAAAGCCGATGAAATTGCGCTTTGCCCGCGATCCCCGGAATCCACCGTCCAGCTTCGGCTGACGATCGACGCCAGCCAGTTCGGCGGTCGCCTCGGCAGCCCGCAGACGAGCCGCTGCTATTTTCAGATCCTTGTTATTGGCCAGAGCTTCGTCAACCAGCCCATCGAGCCGTCGATCGCCGAACCGGCTGATCCAATCACCATCTGCGATCGGGCGGCCGCTGCCAGGCTTGCCAGCCGAATACGCTACCGCCGTTTTAACGTCCAACGTCGAGTTCATCGATTCAGGCGAGGTAGCTTTACAACTGAACGAGAACAGCGCCACCAGCCCGACCAGAATCGATGCCACTTGGCCAGACCTCTTGGCCTTCTTACGAGTGTCCGCACACTTGGCTTCGGCTCTCATGCCGGCCGCGGTGTAGGCAATCAGTTGCGCCAGCGTTTCGTCCGGGTCAATCGATGCGATTTCGCCTTCGGAGAAAGCGGTGATGCGTTCCGGCTGGGTCAAGGTGTAGAGCAGTGCACCCGCAGTGAAATGCATCCGCCAGAACACGGTTGCCTTCGGAACATTCGGCAAAGATTTCAGCATCGCCGACTTGAAGCGCGTGAACACCTCCTTAAAGACAGCCAGCAACGTCTCAGGCATCAGCTCGGCGCGCTCGGACATGCAACGACCCGCAAGTTTCAGCTGAATGCCATCGGGATCACTTTCGTTGACCGAGGACATAAAAGAGAGCACCGGCGCGAACAATGCCTCCAGAACAGCTTCGACCGGAACCGGTTCGCCACCCGCTTTCTCCTCAGCACGATCGAGCATCGCCAGACGCTCACGATTGATCGGAGCGATGACGCGCGACAGCACTTCCACGACCAGCGCTTCTTTTGAGCCAAAGTGATAATTGACCGACGCCAAATTGACGCCCGCCTCCTGGGTGATCCGACGCAACGACACCGCACGGAAGCCGTGTTCGGAAAACAGCGCACCCGCGACATCGAGGATTCTGACTCGCGTATCGGAGGGGCTGGGGTGATGGGAAGTGGCGGCGATATCAGTCATGACGAGCTCGAGGGCTCAAAAATTCAAACAGATGTTTAAAACATACGTTTCACCCGTCAAACATATTTTTGAAACACTTTCCCGAAATGATTCCAGCCGCTACCTTGAGGCGACCCGCGGGAACTCCGTGAGTGATTACGACAGTCCAATGCCCAGCGAACCCAAAAAAAAGAGAAAACCAGTCTCCGGCAGATCGATGGAGTCGATCAACGGAGAACAGTTTCCCCTACCTGCGCACGGGAAAGGTGTCGGCGACACCGACTTTCAGCTCCACCTCAGCGACTGCATCGCCGGCATCAATGAACTCGACGAAGACTCGGTCGATGTTGTCGTCACGTCGCCGCCCTACAATCTGGGCATCGGCTACGGCACTTACAAGGACACGCTCAGCGTGCCGGAATACCTCAAGTGGACCCGAGATTGGGCGAGTGCAGTTAAGCGCGTGCTTCGTGAAGAGGGTTCGTTTTTTCTCAATATTGGTTCCGCACCCGCCACCCCCCTGCTACCCCACCAGGTAGTTCTCGAACTGGCCGAAATTTTTGAACTACAGAACACTCTGCACTGGATCAAATCGATCACGGTCGAGACAACCGATGGCGAGCAGGTCTCTGCGGGGCATTTCAAACCGATCAATTCCAAGCGCTTCGTCAACGACTGCCACGAGTATTTGTTCCACCTGACGAAAACCGGCAAGGTGCCTCTCGACCGTCGCGGCGTCGGCGTTCCCTACGCCGACAAGAGCAATATCGGGCGCTGGAAACATACCGCCGGCCATGACAAGCGATGCCGCGGAAACACTTGGTTTGTGCCTTACAAAACAATCATGTCACGCGACAGAGATCGCCCCCATCCAGCGACGTTTCCGGTCAGGCTGGCAGAATATTGCCTGCGCCTTCACGGCACAGACCCGACCGCAACAACGATGCTCGATCCCTTTGTCGGTATTGGACACTCCGCCGAAGCCGCGACGCGACTGGGCGTAGCAAAGTTTATCGGCTACGACATCGACGAGGACTACCTAACCGTCGCCTGCGAGCGTCTCGGGACCGAAATGATACGCCGCTAAAAGCGCGCGATGCCGATCTGGCGCGAAGTGACCCATCTCGGTAGACGTGAGTTTTCAACCCTGAGCAAGAAGCGAAGCGTCCAAAGCGCCAGACCTGCCATCATGAAACCGCGTAGCATCCTGCTTCCGTAACCTCGCTCAAGCTTCGGGCTTGGCCGCCTCAGCAGGTTTGACAGCCGGCTCTGCAGCGGGCTTCGCCGGCTCGGCTTCGGGCTTTGCATCCTCGGCAGGCTTCTCTGCAGGCTTGGCCTCAGCGGGTTTGGCGGCTGGCTTTTCAGCAGGCGCAGCCGGTTTCGCTTCTGGCTTTGGCGTAGTGGCCGGCGTTGGTGCCGGCTTGGGTTCAGCGGGCTTAGCGGCCGGTTTTTCAGCGGCTTCAGCCGGTGTTGCGTCAGGCTTGGTCGCTTCCGGTTTCGGTGGGGCAACAGGTTTCGGTTCAGCAGGCTCTGGCGCAGCAGCCGGTTTTGGCGCCGCCGGAATCGGTGCACTACTGCCTGGAAAACCGGGAATGCCTTGCGGAAAACCGGGAATCGCGGCTCCGGGTGCGCCCGGGCTACCGGGTGCGCCATCTCCAGCAACCGGATCGTCGCCAGATTTGAGCAGTTCGGAACGCTTCTTATTGACTGGATCAGCGACGAAACTACGCACCTTAAAAATACGACCCGCCAAGGCCTTTTCGGAAGTGAGCTTGTCTTGCATCGTCTTCAGCTGAGCGGCGAAATCTTCGTCGCGCTTCTTGGCTTCTTCCTCAGTTTCTTCAGGTTCCGGCTTACGCTTTTCGTCAAGCTTAGCGTCGACGTCGACACTCAAGTTGTACTCCCCGGCCGGAGACTTCTCACCGATTTTGACGGTGTAGGTGAAGCTCTCAAACGTCTCTACGATAAAAGTGACTTCGTCCGGTTTGACCTTCGCCGCTTCGCCGACCAGCAAATCTTCAAAGCGCGGGCTGGCAAAAGCATTCTTCATCGTGCTGATCTTACCAAGATCGAGCTCTTCGCCATCACGAGCCTTGGCAAAGGCAAACTCACCTGCAGGATCGGTGCGCACCAATTTCCAGTCATCGTCAGCAGTTTTACTTTTTCTCTCGATCGATTTGATCTGCGTCACGGTAAAGAAGCTGTCTTTCAACCAGCCCGCAGGCTCGGTCTCGAGGTCAGCAAAGGTCTCCTCAACCAGAAACACCGTATCGGCATCACCTGTGCGCACATAGCGACCGGCATCCTGACTGCTCGAGCCAAAATTACTGGGGCGACCGTTGTCGACCGCATACAATTTGCCCAGCCACATTTCAGCTTTCTCTTTGCCGTCCTCACCGATGAAGTTGACCACGGTTGCTGAAGTCTCAGGCGTCGCGCCCTTGGCCACGGGATCGAGCAATTGCACTGAGCCGAAACTCGATGCGCTCAAAGTGGGCTGCTGCATGATCTTTAGCTTGCCCGCTGAGAGCAAAAGGCGACCGACCGCCTCGCCGTCGACAGGAAAACTGTCGCGCTCGGCCAGTGACCAATCGGATCCGTCGCGCACGAAATTCATCTGCCCTTCCGCGGTGGTGATGCGCATTTTGGCAATATCCGAAGCGCTCAGGTCTTCGAAGACATACTTACGATCGAGATCGTCGCCGGTGGTGGCGCGATCGATTTTACCCGCGCCGGTCATCTTGACGACCAGAGCAAGGCCTCCGACCACGGCCAGGGCGACTAACAGGCGAACCAGTGTTTTATTTCCCATGTCTAAAAAGCTGCGTTAGCTGAAAAATGAAAGAATGTTGAATCGGCGAAATTACTGAGCGGCGGTTCGCAAGCGTTGGCTGATCGCGAGGCCGATACCGAAGATTATTAGTAACAGGGGCAACACAGCGGTCACCAGCAGGATGATGCCGTTCTTGGCGCTGTCGAATTCCTGCTTAATCTTTTTGTTCACCTCGTACTGTTTGCGTTGCAGTTCGCGCATCTGGACGGCCATTTGTTCTTCCTGTTCCTGAAGCTTGACCACCTGCGCACCGATCTCTTCGCTGACTTCCTGCTGACCTTTCTGGTCCGGATTTTGCATCAGCGAACTGAGAATGTTTTGGCCGATTGCCTGGCGCTCGGTTTCGATGCTGCTGATCTCGTTGGTAATTTTGTCCAACTCAGGACTGAACTCGATCCTGACTTTCTCGAGGATGGAATTGAGACGCGTGAACGGGCGATGGTTAGATGCACGGCTACGCACACGAATCAGTTCGTCGCCGCCCGCGAGTTGCTCGAGCAAGTTTTCGAACAGCGCCAGGTTGCTATTCACCGGCTGCATTTCAACCCGACCGTTTTCCATGTTCTGCACCTGCTGAACTGCGAAGCTGTCGTAGACAAAATCGGAGTCTGCGATGACCACGACGACCCCCTCTTTTTCGCTGGTCTTGAGTGCACCCGAAGCGGCGGGCACGGCCTCTGCCTCTGCCGCAGCTTTCGCAGCAGCCTCGTCTTCTTCAGGGCCACCGGTCTCAGGCTTAGCCTTTTCAGGAGCATCTGTTTTTGGTTCCGTGGCATCCTTGGTTTCCGGCTTTTCAGGAGC
>JBBKXR010000173.1:0-79057 GCA_037969585.1 Verrucomicrobiales bacterium | reverse complement strand
CGGTTACCGGATCGAGGTCGGAAAACCTGAGCTTGAATCGCCCGGCTTCCCGGAGTTCGAAACCCCTGACAAGGCCGTCGAATGGGACATTCTAACCGAGTGGGTGCGGGTGAAACCGTATTTTGAACCGCTTCCGGGACTTTTCAGAATTAAACTGTGGGCATTCCCCAGCAACCATTCCAAAATAGTCGGATATATCGTCGAGGGCACCGAACTGCAGGTTTTCGATCAACGTGATGTCGAAGAGCTCAACTGGAGCTATACCTTTTACCTAGTGGAAACACCGACCGGACAACGCGGCTGGATAAACGCTCACTACGTCGAGCATATTTTCAGGTTGCCGGTGCGCGACGAAATTCCGGAAATAGACTTCCGTCCTTGAATGGCGCCGCAAGGCCGCTCCCGGGAATGAGGAACCTCAAGCCCTGCGGCGGAGTTGAAAAAGGTAAATTCCAGCAGTTTATTGCTCTTTGCCTCGGCATTGGATTGCCTAACGGCCGTTCCTACTCTATTAACTTAAGCACTATGGACGCTCTCGATCTAGATCTGGACAACCAAGACACGATTCGCGGCTTCGCGCCGGGCAGGAAAGTCTTTGATCGCTACATTCTCAAGAAGATCGTCGGCCGGGGCGGAATGGGAGTTGTCTGGCAGGCGGAAGACGAGACCCTGGACCGCGTCGTCGCACTGAAGTTTCTACCTGATATTGTGCGCCTCGATAAGGCGGCGTTGAACGATCTGAAAAACGAGACCAACCGCTGTCTCGAGCTGACTCACCCGAACATTGTCCGCATCTACGATCTAGCGCAAAACGAAGAGTCTGCAGCCATCGCGATGGAGTTCGTCGACGGCGATACCCTGGCCTCGATTCGCTCCAAGCAGACTGGTGGCTTCCTCGAAACTGAGGACATCGGTAAGTGGCTACCGGATCTCGGCCTCGCTCTGCATCACGCCCACGATCAGGCGCGCATCGCCCATTGCGACATCAAGCCCGCCAATTTAATGCTGTCGAATAGCGGCACGCTTAAGCTCACCGACTTCGGTATTTCACGGAACCTCACGGATTCTGTCACCCGGATCAGCATTCGCTCGTCCAGCGGAGGTACCATCGCCTACATGAGCCCGCAGCAGGCGATGGGCGATGTGCCTAAAGTTCACGATGACATCTACGCCGTCGGCGCTTCGCTCTACGAGTTGATCACCAGCAAGCCACCGTTTTTCTCCGGTGATATTCTCGCCCAGCTGGAGCGTCGCGTTCCGCCGTCGATGACGACACGCCGCGAAGAATTCGGCCTGAAAGGTGGGCAAATCCCCAAAGCCTGGGAAGCTGCTGTGCTGGCCTGTCTGGAGAAAGACCCCGCCAATCGGCCAGCCTCCGTCGCTGAACTCGTCGATGCCATCGGTGCCAATCAAATCTGGAAAAAACCTACCCGCGAGGAGTACGCTCACAACGACGCAGCCGCTGATTCTGAAATCGCTCTCGACCTTGACGAACAGCCCACCGTCTCCGCTATCCCCCTTCGGTCGGTCTCTACGCCCGCCGCCGATACTACGCCGGCAAGGGCCACCGCGGTCGTGATGACACATCCGGCTGGCACCCAGGCAACCAGCCCTTACAGCCCCTCCGGTTTCAACAATCCTGCCACGGCAACGATCGCTCCGGGCGCGCAGCCTGGCTCAACTGCAAACCATAAAAAACTGCTCTACGCCGGCATCGCAGCGGTCGCCTTTGTCGGCGTATTCTTGGTTGGCAAAGCGATCTTGGGGCAAAGCAAAGAGGCCAAATGGGCGGTAGCGCAGGATCAATTTCAGTCCGCCTATGCCTTCGCCAGCCAAATGGCCAGCAACGAAAATACACCGAAAGCAAAAGCCGATCACTGGAAGAGCTTTCTCGCAACCCACGGCGAGTTCGCGAATCCCAACAGCACCGAGGACGACAAACTGCTCGGCCGCGCCAATGACAACGTCGAGCGTTTCCACACGGAAAGCGTAGCCCAGGCCGCGCGCGAACTTGCTCTGCAAGAGCAACAGCAGAAGTTCGATTCGGCCTACAATCAGGCTGCGACCACAGCGGAAGAAGCCGTCTCCGCCGAACAACGGGCAGATATCTGGAACCTCTTTCTCGAAGATTACGACGATTTTGCCGGCAATGATTTGGTCGGTAACGGCACCAAGATCAACGCGGCGAAATCTACTCTCGCCTCGCTCGCCGACGAGCTTCAAGCCGAACAACAATTCTACGCTTACCAGGGCTCGTTTAACGCATTCACTAGCAAGATGGCCGAAGAATCGAAGATCCCGGGTAAATTTCAGCTGATGGAAGAATTTCTCGCACTGGAAGTTCCGCAGATCCCGGGCAAACAAGCCGAAGTGGAAAAAATCCGCAGCCAGGCAGAAGATAATCGCGAAAAATTCCAGCGGCTTCTGCTCGCCTCCGCTGCCGACACAGCTCCTAACGATTCTGGCAACGAAGCTGCAAATGACGCCAATACTGTAGGCAACGGTGGCATCACAACTACTGCCGCAGGTCAGGATGGCTCGCCCGCCGCTCCACCAGCCGGTCAGGCCGCTGCGGTGACGACGAATATCGGAGGCGATTTACCCAACGCCATCGGTGCTGGCACTACCACCGGCCCCGGCCCCGAAGGCATGCCCTCCGCAAGCCCGTCTCCGGGAGCACCACCGATCACAGCCGTGCCGGTCAACACTGCCGATATCGAGATCGCCAGCCGCGATGAACTGTTCGTCAGCTCCAAGTACAACAGCTACGGATACTACGCCAAGATTCGGGTTCTTGAGGCAGTTCAGACCAAGCTCAAAGCAGGCGGCCACTACTCCAGCAGCATTGACGGCGTCACCGGAAAAAACACCCACAACGCCATCATCGCCTACCAGCAACAGGCCCAACTCCCGGTCACTGGTCGCCTCGATGATACCACCATGAACCACTTGGGCCTCGATAACGTCGCCAACAACAATGCTGCGCCGCCGAAGCCGCAGAGCAGAACCCGCTCTCCGTCTCCCAACAGGCAACCCTCGCAACCCAGCGGGATGCCCGGCAGCATGAGCGAGATGATGGAGAAAATGCGCAAAATGGGTAATGGCGGTGGCGGTTTCCCTTTTCCGCGTCGCTAGCCTCACCTCATCTCATCTCCTCGCCTCTCCTCTGCAGTAACGCCGGGATATTGCCCGGGGCTCTATGACTGCGCCCTCCACCGCATTCGTCCCAACGGGGACCGGGGTCAGGAAATCATGGCACTTAGTTAAGCCTGCCCCCTGAAACCCGGGAAGACATCGAGCACCGCGAAAAAGTGAACTTCCGCATTCTAAAAGCGTTCGATGAACTCGATATGAAATTCGCCACCTCCGACCAAATCGTGCATCTGGTCAGCGGCGAAACATCAGCCCCCCTCTGCATCGAGACCCATGCCGCAATAGTTTCGCGAGCTTGCCCGCAATGATCATCACGGGACATTGGTGAAGATATAGAAAATAGTTATCAGTGAATGGCATCAGGCACACTCGTTCGCGAAAGGGATCACGCGCGCTATTGCAAACTCAACGGCGCCTTTCGGAGAAACTGATGGAAATTTCACGGCAAAGTGATCACGGCCGTGGCATCCCGGTAGGTGCCGGAAGGAGCAGTGGCCATCACTTTGCCGCTGGTTGAAATGGTTCCCGACGCGCTGGTTCTGATGGTGCGAAAGACGAGGCTGTGCTGACCGGGATCGAGCAACAAGCCGCTGATGCCAATCGTCTGGTTGCTGTAAGTCGGGATGCCCCCCGATAATGAACCATTATTTTCCGGAACAAATCCAGTGTCCCAGGCGAGGCCAGCGGGAAGCGTGGATGAAAAGTCAACCGTCACGGGAACGTCTTCTTCATTTTCAAAATGGTAGGTGTAGTAGAGTTGCACACCGATATTTGTATCGACAGGATCGTCGAATTTGAAGCTGCCGTGCGCGTCGTGATGAAAGGCCGAGTTAGTCGCCCCTCGAGGTTCGGTTTGGTAGGTCATGGTGAAACTCGACAGCTGCAAAAAGCGATAGCGAATCGCTCCATCTTTATCACCGGGATTCTGATTCGCGCTGCCAGTCGCCGTCAGCGCGTTCGCCGTTCGGTTGACTGACAGGTTGGTCAAAGTGTCGACGGTGTACGAGATGGCATTGCTGGTAGTCACGGTTTCGATGCGGCCGTCACCGCCGCTTAGCTTATGGTCGAGGTCATCGATTGTGATGGTAAACTCATCGAACACCACCGGGGTGCTGGTACCTGATTCGAGAAAGGTCCAGCGTACTGTTGCCTGGCGAGGCTCCCCGATCACCATATTGTTGAAAGAGAACACGAAGTCACCGGGCTGCGCCCATACTCCACCCTGCCAGAAGTTGTTGGTCTTGTTTGTCGTCTGAGAAACAACTTCACCCAGTAAATCCACGCTGGTTCCGTTCATGGTCGCGACGTTTTGGAAACGTGCTTTGAGATTCGCTGCCGAGCCGGTCTGGATCGGATCGCCGGTGACATAGACACTCACCTCTTCCGCAGTTGCCAACTGGGAAAATACATTCAAAAAGAAGCAGGTCAGAAAAATCAATAGGGTTTTCATGGCTACCGGGAGTGGGCGGGACTAGATTGGATGGAATTGGATTGGGACGGCTCTTGAGGTAGGCCTTTGCTTAAATCAGGGACCGCTGCTCGAAACGCCGATCGAGAAGTTGAGATTCGGGTTGACCAGTGTCGCCGTGTAAACTTCCTGTGCATTAGAACTCTGGATGTGCGAGGTCGGATTCAACGGCTTGGCATAGGCGGTTACGAGATCATCCGGGAACAGAGTCAGCGTCTGGCCGGAGTAAACGCCCGGGGCGTTGCCATTGACCCAGAAGATGATCTCGGCGGCACCGGCCGGATTCGGATCGATCAGTGTGATGGAAAGTGGATAGTCGGCCTTTGTCCACGGAATGAAATTGCCCATCGGATCGGGCAAGCCTGCTCCAGGCAGCGAAAAATCTGGAGAAGCGAGAATCACCGGCGGGGCCGGTGGTGGCGGAACTACCGTAGCCAAAGGATTGCTTGGTGGCGCGAGAATACTGAGAGGGATGGCACTTGGAGCCAGTCGAGGATCCAATGCTCTATCCTGATAGTCCCAGATCCACTTAGAGACTTTTGAAAATTTCATGCTTGGCTCGCGTGCCTCTGAGACAACGGAAGCTGGCGGCGTTCCCAGTTCGAACGCGACGATACGAATACTTTGACTGGGAGATTTGTTCGTCACTACCTTGAATTGGGAGTCTGCAGGAATCCATTCTGCAAATACCTCGGTGGGAACGGATGTCGTGGTGATCGCTGTAAGTCGACGGTCGATCAATGAACTGCTCGATCCCGGCATCCTTTTTTCGAGGTCGGCATCAACGACCGTCTTCAGTTTGTCGATGACCTGTATGGGATCAGTCACCTTATCGAGAGAGCCTCCCGATATGATATAAAGGCTTATCGCTGAGTTGAGAGTGTTGACGTCGTTGGCGAGTTTCTGCTGTTCGACCGATCCCTTGAATCCGCCAAATGACGACACTGCCAGACCGGCAATCACCGCGAGTACCGAAACCGCAATCAAGACCTCCACCAGAGTGAAAGCTTTGGCGGCTCGTCTCAAG
Source organism: Verrucomicrobiales bacterium (assembly GCA_037969585.1). Classification (GTDB taxonomy): domain Bacteria; phylum Verrucomicrobiota; class Verrucomicrobiia; order Verrucomicrobiales; family DEV007; genus JBBKXR01. The sequence goes on along the minus strand of JBBKXR010000173.1, from coordinate 73,409 downwards.
TGAGGTTGAGTAAAAAAATGTAGAGATCGGTCATTCATCGCTGACGCAACGGATAATTATGATAATTATAGTATTTATTGCAAATAATACAAGCAATTGCGTTAGCCCGTTAGGAAAATTTCATCAAATCCTGCGGCAACCCGATTTTTCCCAGTGATTGCCACGCATTGATCACCAACGCCTTTCGTTCAAACGGCGGCCCAAGTAGCTGTAAAAGGCCCTGCGCAGGGCAAACGGTTACGCAACGGCTGCGCTTCAGGACCACGCTTAGCATACGATTCAGGACAGCTACCTTCGGGAGCTCTAGGCGCGAAGGCGGAGCGGCGGGCTTCGGAGGAAAATTCCCGGAGGTGACATCGGAGCTGGCGAGAACCGCTCGCTTCCCTGAACAGCCCAAATACCCACGTGGGCGTTTGCAAGTGGACAAGACTTCCATCAAAATGCCACGCTGCAGCTGCACCGAGATAAGATGAGCAAACCTGAACCCCGTCCCCCCCGCCGGCGCCGTCGCCCCGTTTCGTCGCCACCGAACTCCGCGCCCGGCAGTGCCGACGCAGACCAACGAGAAGACAAGGCCGAAAAGCAGCCTAGACCTGTGGCGCCGACGAAATCGGAGACCGGCCTGTTACCCGCCTTCCCGGGACTTTCCGCCGATCAAATCCACGTGCCCGGGACCCGCGCCGAATGTCAGGATGCGGCAGACGAAATTCTCGCCGCAGGGATTGGCGGATTTGACACCGAAGCCAGGCCGACCTTCAAAGTAGGACAGAAAAGTGACGGCCCCCATGTCGTTCAATTCGCTCTGACCGACAAAGCCTTTCTGTTCCAGCTTCATCGCAGTGAATGTGAGAAAGTCGCCGCCAATCTGATTGCCTCCGAGCGCGTCCTTAAGGTGGGCTTCGGATTGAAGAACGATAGAGGCCAGATCCGCAACCGACTGGGAATTTCCCTCAATCACGTCCTCGATCTCGATCAGGTATTCCGCCAGATGGGCTACCGGGGGCAGATCGGCGTCCGTGGAGCGATGGGAGCTCTGCTCAACCTGGGCTTCAAGAAATCCAAATCCATCACGACCAGTAACTGGGCGCTGCGCGAGCTCCGCCCCGCGCAGCTGCTCTACGCCGCCAATGACGCCTTTGCCGCGCTGAAAATCATGGAGGCACTGCAAACGGAAGGCCATCTCGAGCGGTGACCGGGACGGGCTGGAACCCGAAAAGAGTCGCTGTGGCACCCCTTGCTACGGCACCCTTCGACGAGCGCGCCCACGGGTCAGGCCGATGATTATGGCGTCGCTGCTGGTATCACCCGCAGCGATGAGTATAACACTTGGCGTATGCTCGCGAATTGCCCTTTGCGACAGGGCCCGCGACCGAATCCACCGATCATTTCGCCGCGAGTTCGCCCTTCCTGCCGCTCCGGAAACGGATGCGACCATGGGTGTCGCAGGCGTGCAGCAGGCTGATAATTTCGGCATTCGATGACCCTGCCGGCTACGCCTCAGCGAGCAACCGAGTTAACTTCAGAGCATTAATTACGGGCCGCGGAAGTTATCCACCAATCTTGATGTAAGAGTATCCTTCTCCCTGCTTGCGGATCACCTCGCCAACACCGGAATCCACCGTCGTGGCCTGATCGACGAGATCCTTTTTCTCCACGTTGTCGCGCCGCATGGTATTTTCGCAAGCTGCGAATACGACACCGTCGGCGTGCAACTTGGCGAGCTTCTCCTTCAATTCGGCGTTCTCATCGGCATTTTTCGCGAGCAACATGCCAAGCCCCTTGCCGTGCGTCACCACCTCAAATTTGACGGTTTCTCCACCGAGCGATTTCTGGGCGTTCTCGACGTTGCGCAAAGCGCCAAGCCATTTCTCGGCACCGTCAGCCGTTACTTCGAAGACAACCTTGTGGGTTCTGTCGGAGGCGGTGGTTTCGTTTTCAGCGGTCATCACATTGAGCGGCATTATGATGAACACGGCCAAGGCAAGAGCGAGAGTGTTGAGCAGGGTTTTCATGGGTGGCGTTTTCATAGGTGGGTTTTGTTTTGGGGTTTGAATGGTTTGAATAAATAGTCACGTCAACGGATGAGTACCTCAATCGGCTGCCTGTGATGGATGATGTAAGCGCCACGATCGTCGTCATGCCCGGACGGTTGGGTGCGTCCTGCTGAATCGGTTGCGCGCGCCATCAGTACGGCTTTCCCGGGCGTAGCCGGAACGGCCCATTGATATTCCCACAGTCGCCAGACGTGTGCCATCGGATCGCCGAGCAGGCCCGCCTCGTTCCATGTCGTGCCGCCATCGACGCTCACCTCCACCTTCACAATCTCGCCATCGCCCGTCCACGCTGCGCCGTGGACGCGATACCGTTCTCCCGCCCGCACCGCTTCGGCAAATTCCGGCCGCGCGATCTGCGATTTAACGCGCATCTCGGTGATCGGCACCAGTGTCGGCGCGCTCGAACCGCGCTCCCAGTAGGCGTAGTCGATCGTTTGGTAAAAACCGTTATAGGGCTCAGTGCTGGCGACGATACGAGTGAGCCATTTCACCGCCGCCATGCCATACCAACCCGGTACTACGGCGCGCACAGGGAAGCCATGCTCCGCGGTGAGATCCTCACCATTCATCTGCAACGCGAGCAGCACATTGTCGTTTGCCTTACTCAGCGGCAGGCTGCGCGAAAAGTGGATTTTCCCCGCAGGTCTTGGCGGCTGCATAATGTCACCTTTGTCCGCGCCCTCGAGAATGATCTCGCATACCGACTCCTGCACACCCGCGCGCTGAAGCACCGCGTTGAGCGGCACGCCGGTCCACTCCGCCGTGCCGATCGCGCCACCCTCCCACTGCGTGCCATCGCGCTGGGGACTGAGAAAAACACGCCCGTTGCCGGCGCATTCCATCGTCGTAGTGACAGTGCGCGTCTCCATCGAGCTCAGCTCGTCAAATGTGAGTTCAAATGCCTCTTCCACGTCGCCCTCGACGCAAAGCCGCCACTTACCGAGATCGATGGTCGGAAGCGGATGGTGGCAGCGTACATAAAAATGCTCGACCGGGGTAACGCAACCGTCCGTCGATCCGAACCGCATCTCAAGATTTACCGGTTCCTTTTCACGGACAATCATCCCGCCGGTGATTCGCGTCGCAGGCTGGTCGGGCGCCTTTTTCATAGTAGGTCGGTAAAATTGCTGTTCTGCACGAGGCGTGCATACCAGATGTCGGCGTCGGTTTCCGACACTTGAGTTTCTGATCCGAAGGCGAACATGGTGATGATTGGTGAAAGTGTTCAGCGCGGGTACATGCGCTGCAGAAAGATGAGCCCGATGGTGAGCAGGACGCACATCGCATAGGCAAACGGCAGGCGCGGAATGTTCAGGATATCGGGCAGCGTGAGTTTTCCCTTGTCGCCCCAAGTCTCGACCGTCTGCTTCAGCCATGCGGACATTTCGGCGTAGAGATACGAGCCGACCATAAGACCGGCGAAACCGAAGAGCACATCCCAGCTACCTTGCCCGAGCGCGGCAGCGCCCGTGCCGGGGCAGTAAGCGATGAGCGCGAAGCCCGCGCCGAAGAGCAGACCACCGATTGATTGCGCACCGATGCGGGTCGGTTTGATGTGCAGATTGACTTTGGCGAAATGGTTCAGCGTGAAGATGCCGGCCATGCCGACGATGATCGCGCTGACCATGATCTTCACGACGGTGAAGTCCTGCAAGAGCAGTTGGCCGATGAGCACATTGTATTTTGCGACCCCTCCTTATTGCAGCAGGAAGCCGAAGATCAGGCCAAAGATGATGGCGGTCAGCATCTGCTTGGCGCCCGGCCCGTCGGCTGACGACTGACTCGACTCTTTGACGACTTTTCCGGGATCAATCATAGGAGTGTGTATAGGAGCATTGCGGTGGCGATGCCGGCGATAAACATACAGATCACGGTGAGCCATGAGCCTGCGTTGAGTTGCAACGTGCCGGAGATGCCGTGGCCGCTGGTGCAACCGCCGGCGAGCCTGGCACCGAAGGCCATCATCAGACCGCCGACAAAGCCCACGGTACCACGCAGCAGCATGCTGTTCTCGCCAAAGCGATCGACCCACATCGGGTGCAACCATTCGTTGCGGAATTCACCACCTGTCCAGGCGGCGATGAACGCTCCGATGATCGTGCAGACGACGAAAACAAAACCCCAGTTCACCGCCGGCGGATTGTTTTTGTAGTAGTCGAGCGAACCGGTGTGTTTTGGCGCGATCCACTTTCCGACAAAGCCGGCAAGCGTCGCGTAAAAGGATGACGCGCCGATCGTCTTGTCCGCAAAATAGAATGTCAGCCAGGCAAGCACACCGATCAGTCCGCCAACGAGATACGGCGACCATGCCGGGCCATCGTAATCCTTCGCGTCCACACCAAAGTCCGCGCCACTCGCGAGCGTAGGCAGAAACAACATTACGAAAAGCAGCGCACGACTCATTTACCATTCCCTCCTTCGATTGGGAACTTTGCTTTCTTCCATGCCTGCCAGCTGCCCGGAATGTTGCAGACGCACTTAAATTTTTCCTGCTTGAGAATGCTGGTTCCGATGCTCGCGCGATACCCACTGTCGCAGTACACCGCGACAGGAACCTCCCGATCCAGGTCGGCGACTTTCTTGCGCAGATCTGGAAGGAACGCATGCCGGGCTCCGGGAATGTGTCCCGACTGCCATTCGTCGGGCGAGCGCACGTCAAGTACCTGCAACCGCGAGTCGGCATCCTTGATTTCATGCACGGTCATCTGGCCGACGTCCTCCAGTTCGAAGCCTGCATTGTCCCAGGCTTTCATGCCACCGGTTAGATAGCCCGCAAACTTGGTATACCCGGTTCGCAGAAAATATTTTACCACTTCATCGATCTCGCTGTCGTTATCGACAACCAACAGGATCGGCTCGTCAGGCTCAAGCAGCCACCCGGCCCAGATCGAGAGCATCGGTGAAGCACCGATATTAAGCGCACCCTTGATGTGGCCACCTCCGAAGGCGAGCATCATGCGGGTATCGATGATTGTGCCTTCTTTGTTGTCCACAGCTTCCTTGAACACTTTGGGCGGGAGCGCCGCAACACGCGGGAGATTGCCAAGAATCTCGGGCCCCTTGGCGTTCACCTTCTTCATTCGCGGATAGTAGGTCGGCACCGGCGGGGCGCCGTCGAGCGCGTGTGCCTTGAATTTCTCAAAGTCGGTTATCTGCAGATAGGGATTAAACTTTCGCTCGTGCCCGATTGTGCTTTGTAGACGGTCGCCGATATCCGCTCCACACGGCGAGCCGTGGCCGTGCGCGGGAAAGATCATCACACTGTCGGGAAGCGTGAGATAAAATTCGCGCAGGGTGTCGAATAGCTTCCTGGTCAGCTCCTCGGTTTCCTTGGCACCTAAAAGATCAGGACGGCCGGCGGAGTCGACGAACAACGAATCGCCGGTCAGCACACCCCATGGAGTGTCGGAGTGGTCTTGTTCAGCCAGGACGTAGCTCACGTGTTCCGGGGTATGCCCGGGAGTGTGGCGCACCGTTATGATCGTCTCACCAAAAGTGAACTGATCCCCATCGGCCAGTTTCTCGTGGTCAAAGCCATACTTCGCGTCTTCTTCATGACTGACATAGACTTTCGCGGACTTGACCCGGTCGCACAATTCGCGCGCGCCACTGACAAGATCCGCGTGGATATGAGTTTCGAAGATGTGGGTGATCGACACGCTTTTCTCGCGAGCGAGCTCGACATACTTTTCCACGTCGGGGGTCGGATCGAAAACGGCGGCAACGCCTTCGCTATCATCGCCGAGGAGGTAGGAGAGCTCGGCGATGCCTTCGGTATGGATGCGTTCAAAAATGAGGGCCATGTCAGTTTACGGGGGGTTAGTTACGATCAATGCGTTCGTAATAGGGTTCGCGACGTCGCTTCGAGAACAACCGCACTAACAGGGTCGCAACCATCAGCGCGGCGATATAGATCCACGGCGAGATGCCGGTAACGTCAGGTAGTGTGACCTTTCCCCAATCACCCCACGCCTTGATGGGTCCTTCCATGAAAGGAAAAGTGAGAACGAAGATGAGGGCGCCAAAAAGCATGCCGGCAACCCCGACCATGGCGTCCCGTCGTCCTTCACCGCAGGCGGCCACGCTGGTGCCGGGGCAGTAACCGAAGACGGCCATGCCGAAGCCGAATAGCAGGCCTCCGATGATGATGCCGCCGAACACGGTAGCCTTGATGTGCAGTTCGATCCAGCCCATCGCGAGCATGCTCCAGACGCCGACGGCACCAACCGCCACAGCGGTGAGCATGATTTTCGCCACGGTCCAGTCGATGAGGAGAAATTGTCCCAGAATGACACGGAACTTAGCCACTCGACCTTTCTGAAGTAGGAATCCGAAAAGGATGCCCGAGACCAGTCCGAGGAGGAGTCTTGAGGGAGATTCAAACATGGCGTCGACCCTCCTTTCCATAGATCAGGAAGCTCGCGGCGACCCCTCCGACGAAAATCAGCGCTGCGAAAATCCAACTCGAGACAGCCAGTTGCAGCACGCCGCTAATGCCATGTCCGCTGGTGCATCCCTGAGCGAGTCGGGCTCCAAACATCATCACCGCGCCGCCGAGGAAGGCAGCCGTGAAGCGTTTTGCAACACTCGATCCGAAGCGCCACTGCCAGAGCGGCGGGACCATCCGCGGAGTGCGGTCATTACCCAGCTTCGCGCTGAGCCTGGCTCCGATGAAAACACCCACTACCAGCATCCATTCCCAATCGATCTTCGGTGACTTGCCTTCCTTCGCCTTGTTCTGGAGGAGAGGATTCGACCGGGCCGCTTCGGGAGCGGCCGCCTGTTCGGCCATCGCAGCGGTGTTTTCAAAAGCGGTGGTAATCCCGAGCGGATGGTCCGCGGTCGCGAACACAAACCAACTCAGAATGCCTATACCGGCGCCAACGACGTATGGCGACCAGGATTTCATGCGCAGTGGATTCATAGGGGTCACAGAGACGGGGTGAAGTCAGGGATTCTTCAAAGCAGCGATAAGTTGATCGTTCCGTTTATCTACTTCCGGTGCGTGGCCGGTAACGATTGAAGTTTGGCTTGGGCTGGTTCGGGAACTCTTTCATTTGCAAAATCTCATTTTGCAGAAACCGTGCCATCGCCCCCGAGCACAGCCTTCCCGAGTTCCCGCGGTTTGGGAAAACTACGCGGAGATTTCGATCTGATGTGGAGTGACACACGCCAACACACCACCTAGGCCGGAGAGTCCGATTCAGCAGTCCGGCGAATGCTGTCAGGCTGCCGCGATCGTCCCGGAAAAAAATGCCCGGGGGATGTCTGACCAAGCCGCTCGCCTGCCTTGCATGACTCGGCAAGTATGCGATCTGCAATCATTGAAATGCATTTTGCCACGCAGCATCCCTTGTGAAGCATCGGAGAAGTGAACAAGAGGTCATCGACGTTTTTTATCCAATAAGATAAGCGTAACCTGTCCTTCGACTTCACCTGTCCAGCAGAGCACGTGCGGGCCGAGAACGAGGAGCAATGCGTGATGCGACTTGGGAAGCGAGAGAACTCATAGCGACTTGAATCGGTTAAGCTCGCCGACCGCAGAGTTTCACCTTCGGAAAGGGGTCACTAGCGGAGCATTTTAACTCTTTTTCGATTCTTCGCAGTGGATGCGACGTTTCTCTCGCGGCTGTTTGCGCGACCCAATGAAAAAGACCGGTCCGACAACGGGTCGACTCTTTGTTGTTGTGCAAATGCGATGGAGCTCAGGTAATGGGGCGCGGCTTGGGGCCTCAACCTCCCAGACATTCAAAAATTTTCGCCTAAAGTCGTTCCGTCTGCCACAGTTCCTCCATGCCTTGCGTCTTTCAGGCCGAATACTCAGACTCCGTAACGGAGAGGGTGCGACAGGCTTGATACAGCGAATTCCTGCCAGTAATCAATCATTCATGAATCCGAGTATCTGCATTTTCCTCGCCCCTTTCGTATTCCTGGCATCCTTGCACGGCGAGACCTTGCCGGCCTTTCCCGGTGCAGAGGGGTTCGGTGCGGAAACTCCCGGTGGCCGAGGCGGGAAGGTCATCGAGGTGACTAACCTCGACGACAGTGGGCCTGGCAGCCTCCGTGCTGCCTGCGAACAAGCTGGCGCCAGGATCGTTGTATTTCGCACCGGCGGATTGATCGAGGTTCACTCAGCAATCACGCTCTTCGATGCATTCATCACAATCGCCGGCCAAACGGCGCCGGGAGACGGTATCATGCTCAAGGCGAATCCAGGATACGGTGGCCCGGTACTGCGCGTCGCGACGCACGACGTTGTGATTCGCGGGCTGCGGGTTCGCCGGGGCGCCACCGGAAAAAAATCGGTCAGCGGTGACGCGATCAGCATCAACAACGAGAAAAATGCTCCGCATCACGTTGTCATCGACCACTGTTCGATCAGCTGGGGCGTGGATGAGAACCTGGATGGCTGGTATGCGGCCAACGACATCACGATCCAATGGTGCGTCATCTCGGAGGCGTTGGAAAACAGCAGCCACGAAAAAGGCGCTCACAGCAAGGGGACCCTGTTCGGCTCGAAGGTCCGCCGCGTTTCCTATCACCACAATTTGCTGGCCCACAACGTCGCCCGCAATCCCCAGTTCTCGAACGATGAAGGCCCGGACCACGTCATCAACAACGTGATCTACAACTGGAAGTATTTTGGCAGTCAATTCTCTCGACCTGAGGAGAACCCTCCGAAGGTGAATCTCATCGGCAACTACTACAAGGCCGGTCCCGACACACGATTGGTGCGTTATGAAGTGCTGCTCAATGATTACCCGAACGAGCCCCTCTTTTACGTTCGCGACAACATTGGCCCCCATCGCCCCGACGGCGCCGGCGACGAGTGGGCCTTGATCGGAGACAGCTCCCCCTCGCTGGGCGAAAATCAGATGCGCGTTCCCGCTTCGAAAGCGATTCAGCGGGCAGAGCCGTGGCCCGCTTCGCCGATCCCGGTCACGATCAACGCGGCTGAACAAACCTATGAACTCGTGCTTGCCCAGGCAGGCGCGACGGCTCCCCATCGGGACACGGTGGACCAACGCGTGATCAACGACGTGCGAACCGTGGCAGGCCGCTGCATCGACGATCCGTCGGAGGTGGGCGGCTGGCCGACCCTCGATGCCGGGACGCCCTCCGCCGACACGGATCACGACGGCATGCCGGACGAATGGGAGCAAGCGCGGGGACTCGATCCCCGCAACCCGGATGATCGCAATGACCGGGCGACCAGCGGCTACACTCAGATCGAGGATTATATCAATTCGCTGCTAATCCCGAGCGTCGACGCCGGAACTGAGATCACAAAGTAGCTCCGACGCCTGGAACGCGACGGGATTGGGATCAAGTAACGTGCGATACAAAAGCCGCTAACTTCGGCGCGACCCCGCCCATTTTCAACCGGACGCCATGTGCAGGCCACCTTCGCGACGCAGCAAAGATCGCGTGATTTCGGAGCAATGGTCTGCCCCCTCAGTCCCCTTACCAGGGACAGCATACGAACGGAAAATTTTTAAAAGCAAACCCCCAGCAGTCGGTTGAGCCCAGCGCTATTCGATTTTTCGAATGGTTGTTGCTCCGCCTCTCAATGCAGTGACTGCTCCGTTTTTATCATCAGAAAATTCGATGATGTAGCCGCCTTCGTCGGAGAGAAGCCTGATTGATCCGTCGTCTTGCGTTTCCCAGAAACCGTAATTTTTCCACAGAGTGTGTTTTGCGGTTCCATCGCCATTGAGCTTCAGCTCGCCTCCGCTTGCCCAATTCCAGCGTGTATCGGAAAGCGGGTTTTTGGCCTCTTTTCGATTGGTTAGTAAATTACTGACTGCGATTGCATCTTGAAGCCGACCGGACTTGGTATACTGATTTTTCAAGTCGACAAGTGCCACCTCGAATTTCTGCTCGATTGGTTTGAGGGCTCGCTCCTTCTCGCTTTCATAGCTGTCCAGAAGAACCTGAAGGCGCTGCGGTACTTCACGTTGTTCAGCCCAAGTCTTTATTGCACTGTTAAGAAGTGCAGTGGCTACTAACGCGATAATCACTTTCTTCATGCGCCAAGGATAGCGTATCCCGTCCTGCCGTGGCAATGGCAATGGCAATGGGGAATGAGGTCAGGCAGATTTAAATCTGCCCTCAATTCTGCCCGCGTCGTCGCGCCGGAAAAAGTATTCGCCAAATGGGCTCACGCCATATTCCATGGCGATGTCACCGACCGTATCGGAGGCCCGCTGTAACACAGAGCTTCCGCCAGACTCACCCAACTAAATTAGTCGCATGAAGCACGCACTCATCCTCATCCTTCTCGTTGCGCATAGGTGCGTCATTGCCGAAGAGCCGGCACCAAAGCTCTACACCATTCCCAGTTGGGGAGACTTCGCCGTAGTTTATGCCAATGGCACGGATCCCGCGATGGACACGCCGGAAGGCATGGAAAACATGTTTAAGTTTTGGAAGGCGCGCGGATTCACCGGTGTTTTTCTGCGCAGCGATTTGCAGCAATACGATCCCTTTGTGATACGGCATGGCAGGACGCAGATGAATCCGGCGCTGGCCATGATGTGGCGCCATATCGACAAGCTCGGCGAGCATTTTGACTACTTCACCGCAGCGCAGCAGGCGGCGCAGCGTACCGGGCTGCAGTTCTGGATGTATCATCCTCACATCTACAGCGAGGGCGCGCCACCCCACGCGGGCACCGAAGGGCCTGGACGCATGGTGCCGTGGAGCTATGAATCGAAGGTGCTGGCCGAGCACCCCGAGATGGTCACGGTGGACCGTCGCGGCAACAAATACTGGATGGTGCCTGAATACGGCTACCCGGAAGTGCGCAAGCAAAAAGTGGCCGAGTTTGTCTACATGGCCAGGAAGTATGGCATCAAGCACTTCATCGCCAACATGCGCAGTGAAGTGAGCCAGCTGCAGGATCCCGCGAATCATGCGGACCGCTTCGGCTTCAATCAAATCGTGGTCGATGACATGCAGCGCCTGCATGGCGTGGACATCATGACCGATCCTCGCTTCGATATCGATGCGGCCACTTTTGATCCACAAGACGCGATGGTGCAAAAATGGCGTGATCTGCGCGGCGAATACCTAACGCAGTTTTTCCGAGATCTGCGCACCGCGCTAAAGGAGGTTGATCCGACCATTGAAATCGCCATTACGCTCGCCGGCGAATTTATCGGACCGCCGTTGGGGAACTGGCGCACCGACTGGCGTACCTGGGTCGATGAAGGTCTGATGGATCACCTCATCTCGCGGGTCTTCTTCGAGGCCACGCTCGATCACGAAGCGGACAAGAAGGGTTACCTTACCCACTCGCGCATCGGTGTCGGCACCGTACCGCATGACGAACTGAAGGCTTACATCAGCAACAGCAAACATCCCGAGATCAAAGTCATCGCCACCGGTGGACCGTCGTTTTTTTTCACCCCCACACCGGTGCCTGCCGGTGCCGATGGCATACAATGTGATGCCTGGTACAGCGCTTACCATCTCGCCTGGTACCAGCGCTGGCAGAGTTTCCAAAAAGATTTGCGCGAGTTCGGTCACATCAAGTTCATCGAGCAGAATTTTGATGAGATAACGCCCGACGAGTTCGTGCTGCCGTCGGCCGCCTGGGGCAACCTGGCTTATCAGCCCGAGTTGCGCGCTTGTGTCGGAGCCTGGTGGCGACTCGGCACTGGCGAGAACGCCAAACCTTTCGCTCAATCCACGACCAAGCGCGGTCCCACCGGCCAGGCCATGCAACTCACCCATGCCGTCGATGGCCGCGACACACTCACCGGCTTCCACAACTGCTCACCGGACCGCAGCAAATGGGCAGGTGCCATTGACACCTCGATGACCAGTGGTCATGCGATCTTTGACTTTTGGATCATGCGCCAGGATGCCGACAGCACCGTCTCCGCGTTCCTGCAGGGCGACAACAGCCAGATGGAAGTCGGCGTCAACATCGCGCCCGGCACCGGCAAAATCTCCTACTCCACCGGCACCGAAAAAGGCACTGGTATTTGGGTGGAAACTCCGCACACCATGGCCGTCGGCGAGTGGACACCGTTCCACATCGATGTCGACCTCGACCAACTGCGTTACAGCTCCAGCACCGGCACGACGACGCTTTGCGCTGACGTGCCGATCAGCCCGCCAAAGGAACGCTTCGTCGCACTCAACGGAGTCAACATCCCCATGGCGATGCCCGTGTTCAAAGAGTTCAAAAGCGTACTGTTCACGCCGGGAGGCAAGCCCGGCAATGTGACCTTTGTTGACGATGTCACCGTGCATTGGATACCCGCGAACGTCTTTGCCGAGCCCGGCATCAAGGTCGAGTTCAGCGACGACTTCGAGTCCTATGCTCACCTGACAAAGATTGACTCGCCCGCATTGAAACCCAAGTGGCACCAAGCCGCGCCCGCCACCGACATCGTCATCCGCGACACTTCATTCGGTCCCGGCATTAATTCGCTGCGCCTGCAGGGTGGTGGCAAGATCACGCCGCTCACGCATTCCGCTTTCAAGGCAGGCACCCGCCTGACGCTGGATCTCGATTTCTTCGTTCGATCCGGCGAGCCTCTGCCATCGATCATGCCTAACACCGCCACCGAGTTTCCGCACAGCGCCCAAATTGGTTGGTCAGATGCCGATGGAAAAATGATCGCTGGCGTCAAAACCGAAAATGGCACATGGCATTTGATGAATGCCGGTGGCGAATGGACCGACAGTAAACTGCGCGCTCACTACGACGTCTGGAACCACCTCCAACTCGTTCTCAGCGAAGATGGCACACTGCAGGCTGCCGTACAACCTGTCGGCCAAATCGCTGCCGCTATCGGCACTGCACCTACCCGCAATGCGGCCAAGGGTGTCACGCTCATCCCCGTCATCGAGCCTTCCGTCACCCCGGATCATTTGAGCTGTTACGATAACGTGGTCATCACCTCAGGATCACCCGCCGCGAAGTAAAACGCCGACTTTCTCAAATCGGTGCTGAAGAGTTCGCTGACCCGCTTCGGGGCAATTGGGTCCGGGAAGACTTACACTTGAAAAACGCGGTTTTCCAAGAGGTAGCCCCCATTTCACCAGTTACCCATGTTTCAGGTTAGTTCGTTGCCTATGCTTCAATACACGGCGGGAGCTCCGCTTGGAAAGTAGTGATCGATGATCTCTTGCAACGAGTCACGAGCCGCAGCCCCGTGAGAGTCGTCATACTGCTTCACCCAGATGGCATACCACCCTTCTCCGTAGGCGGGATTGGCCATTCGATTGGGGCCCTTGGGATAGATCGTTTCGGTATGCTTCTTAAAAGCGCCGCTGCTCATCGGAATGATCGACTGGTAATAGACAAGGCGATCGTAAATTTTGCGGGAAGGATTCAATCCCTCGCGCCGAATGTCTTTCGCGAGCTGGTCTGAATCATCTGGCTGCACGCCCCAGAAATGAATTAAAGGCGTCAAATCGACATCAGCCGCTCGCGACATCCGCAAAATGCGACTGTCGATGGGATCGTCATTCTTGGGATAGATGATCCCCTTCTCATAGTCTTCACTCACCGAGTGCCAAAACCGGCTCAATGCGTCCCATCCAAACAGGCTGGCAATTTCGACGTATTTCCCGAATCCGCGATGTTGATACTTCACTTCGTCTCCCGGGCGATTGGAAATATTCATCGGATTCCCGTTTCGAAAATTCTCGGTGACCATCCACATCGTCGCGGCCTGATCGAGAGATACCGCCTCCATTTGAGAGATCGCGTTCCCAAAAGCAAGATCGAGATCCGTGTCGAACTTTCGATTCATCACCGCCACGTAGGGGAGATTGACCACCGCCTCGACTTCCCCCTTAAACTTCGTCAATGACTGCGCATGACCGACCTCATGGAAGACCGTCCAATCGGAATACTGGGGTCCCCTCACCATCCAGTGAGAGGCTTTTCCACCCTCGCCTTTGAGTGGATCGTAGGCATAATTCGACTGTGGATACCCCGGAAAATTCGCCGATCCACGCATCGTTACATCGGTTTGGATGTAGAGAATCGACTTCGGCCGAACCAGCGGCAGACCGAGGAGTTCTGAGACACCATCCATTGCCTTATCCCAATCGGCCATCAGGGTCACCGGATCGTCAAGCTTGCTGATCCAGTCGGTCGGAACCTGCATCATAAATTTGTCCGACTCGAAATCTGCCCACGGCCCCGGGTGCTTGCGTTCGGTCTTTTTCCAATCCGACAGTGAGGTCGGATCAAAGCTGCGTGCGGAAAACATCGGTGACCGCAGTGCATTGAAAATTTCGATTTCGACAATTCCCGCGTCGGCTTGGTAGGGCACTTCGATATAGATTCCTCCCCCGAGAGGATTGGCGATAAAGGTCTGCTGTTGGGTAATCGGGTAGACCAGGGAAACCCGATCCAGTCGAAGGATTTTGGGTTTTTTCGCCAAGTCCCATGAGTGCGCGCCGACCCGGATGGCGTAGCCTTTGCCAACCAATTCTGGCGGCACCCTCACTGCGCTCACGCTGCCCGGTGCGAGGTAGCAACCCGTAGGGCGTCGTGCCGGCTCTTCATTTCCCGCTACCGGGTAACCCCACGATGCCGGCTGAGAGGCATTAATCTTCCTCTTGTGGCTCGTCGAGCGATTCTCGGGAGGCGACACCGTACCGGGAAAATACTCGGAGGTCGCAAATCTCTTCTCGTCCAGCACCTGCCACAGCGACTCCACATTTTCCGGCGTGTAGGCAAAATCGATCAAGCCCTGCTGAATCAGAAATAGCGCATGATCCAGCCCCAGATCCGTCAACGACGCCCGTGCAACGCCGCCACGAGTGCGTTCATTCAAGAACCAGGCCCCCTCCTTTTTATCATACAAAGCGACCAGCTCCAGAGCCGCGAGCACGGCGGCTTCGCTATCCCCGATGAAAGACAGGTTTTCCTGAATCCGGGTGGCCTGTTCCCTCAGCTCCGACTCATCCAGCTCGCCAGAGCCGTCGAGATGAAAATAAAGGGTCTCCAGTGTTGCCGAAAGTTCCTTAACTTCACTGAACGCGCACGTAAGTGCACCCAACTGGAGCACCATGACACTCAGGATAAAAGATAGACGTTGTTTGATCATTCATGACGACCCTACTGCTGAGATCAAGATCGGGGAATAGGAATCTAATTTTAGTAAAGTCCGCCCCCACCCTTTGGAGAGGACGCCACTCATCTTATCAGTCAACGAGCCCATCCCTACGTCCGCCCCAACGCCGAAGTCTTGCCGGATCAGAGACTCGGCGACCAGACTCGTGGTGACGACAATTTTTCTCTAGCTCATTACCCTAAGCCCCAACCGTCCAACGGAGATGGCAATGGGATCAGGCTGGAATGGCACTGCGTTATGCCTCATCTTCGATGGAAAGGACGATTTACCGCTGGGGGTACCTGCCATGAACAGCACAAAGCGGCATCCCCACCGAGGTGAGCTGTGGTTGTAGGGCGGGCGATTTTGACGCTTCGCTCAATCCTGCGGATGACCTGACCCGCCTCGCTCGTTTGCCTGCCTCGGTGCGTTGGCGGAGCGGGCTTCGAGAGGACGAACAGTGGCCGTAATCGCTGCACGCTTCGAGTGACGAGCGGAGCGCTCGCCCTACAACTGCCTGCTGTCTCTACGTTATCGATAAAGGCGCTGAACGCAGTGCCATTCCGGTCAGCCTGACCCATATTTTTCTCGTGCCCGTGCAACGTTGCTATTGATGAGGGAAATCGTAAATCCGAATCTCGAAGCAACCAGGCGGCTCCAGTTGGCCATCACGCACGTATCAATCTCGTGCAAAGCGCAACCTCGATGAAAACGGACAAACCTGAAAAATCCGGAAAACGGCGCAAGTGGTTAATGATTATTGGTGGAATTCTGGTGCTGGCCCTGGCTTACGCCGCGCTGGCCACGTCTCGGCTTGGCTACGAATCACCGAACTACGCGGTCCAGCAGCGCGAGGGAGATGTTGAGCTACGTCGTTACCCTGCGATGGCGACGGTGGCCACCACGATGGGCGATGCGCAACTCCGGTCCGGCATGAACGGTGGTTTCGGTCGCCTTTTTGGATACATCACCGGAAAAAATGCGGACGCCCAAAAGGTCGCGATGACCACGCCGGTGCTGATCGACCGATCGGAGGGAGGAGATTTGGCGACAATGAACTTCGTGCTGCCCAAGAATGTCGCCGACGCCGGTGCCCCCACCCCAACGGGCGAGTCGGTACTGTTGCGACAAGTCAGCGCGGGCGATTTCGCGGTGATCAGGTTTCACGGCTTTCGTGATGACGAAGCCATCGCGCAAGCGACGTCCGATCTAGAAGACTGGATCAAAAGCAATGGCTGGATCGCTAAAGGCTCTGCCATGCTGGCCTTTTACGATCCGCCGTGGACGCCCGAATTTCTTCGTCGCAACGAGGTGCTAATCCGCGTCGAACACTGAGCGCGAAGCGGACCGACCGCACCCCGGCTCGCCTTCTCCGGCATTGTCATCCGGAGCTGCTAAGTGCCTGCAGGTCTGGCGGACTGGTCAGCCCATCGAGCCAGCGATTCGGCCAGCCTCCAGCACCGTTCTCCGCACCGAGGAGAGCCCCCAGGACGGCGCCGCGATGAACATTGTCGCCACCGAGGTTGGTATTCGCGATCAAGCCCTGTTCCGGTTGGCGAGCGTATTTCAGCGCAAGATAGATCACCGCTGGAACCGCTTCCGCGACGTAGCAGGCAGTAGAGAAATGTCGACCGATCACGCGCTCATCGGCTTCGTCCAACCACTTGAAAAACGGAAACCCGAAATGTGGATTACGCTGGCTCTCGACTTCATCGCGGATGCTCTCTTGTAACGAGGCACCGCGGATGACCGGCAGCAGCAGCGAAAGGATGGCCTCCGCCGCGAGGCGCATCTTGTCGCCGGCATGCGTGAGCGAAAGATGCTTGAGAGCGAGGCTGCTCGCTAGGTTATCGGATTCGGCGTCGGATTCGGCGTCGGCATCCGAACTCCCGCTTTTCGCCGCATAGTAAATCGCGACCGGAAGCATCGCCACCAGGCCGCCGATGTGTTCCTCGCGCACCGCACACCGATCGGCAGGCAGCCCCCGGCCAAGATTGGTAAAAAACTCGCGGTGACATTCTTCAACATAGGTATCCCGGTGACCCGCCGGTTGGCACATCATGTCGATGTAGCGCTGCAAGTAGATCGTCGGGTCGTAGGCGCCAGTCGCGGTCATCATCTGCCAGGCTTGAGCCGCCAGTTTCATGGTCAGCGTATTCTCGCCCGCCTTCAAATTCTGATGATAATGCACTTCGCGCTGACCCCAAAACGGGCGCTGATCGCCGAGAATGTCCAGCTCGGGAGACGGTGCCGTCCAGTGGGATCGCCAGAGTATGCTGCCCGGGTGCGGCCCAAGTGGAGCAGCAAAATCGCGCACCTCTCCATAGTCTCGATGCAGCGCGAGACGGTCGTAATACCAGTGCACCGGCATCGCCAGAGCATCGCCAATGAATGCCCCGACAAGGGCACCTGAAGCCCTGTCGGTTGCGAGCAAAGGTCCCGTTTCTGGAACTTCTTCGGCGCCCTGTGAGGATCGTTTCATAATTAATTGGCTGATTCTTTGTTCGATCCTCGATCACCGCAGAAGACGTAGCGCCCGTTATTGACACCGTGCCCCATAAATTTCAAACTGGGCGGCTGCATTCAACGAACTTAGCAACCTGATCCAGCGGGGACCTGTCTGCTGTCAAAGCAGCATCAATTCGTAATCCAGCCAGCCATGATAAACGAACCCCAAAATGCGGACGATGGCTTTTGGAGCTGCAATATCGATCGACGTGGCAGGCTACTGCGAGCCCTGATCGGAGTTTTGTGCCTGGCTGCCGCCGCCTACCTCTGGTGGGGAATAGATAGTGTTTTCTGGTCGATAGGCCTTCTTGCCTGCGGGTTGCTGGCGCTATTCGAAAGCATTCGCGGCTGGTGTATCGCCCGTGCATTTGGTCTCGGCACCCCATTCTGAGCGCGGCCGCCTTCGGCCACAGGTCGGCTTCTACGTATCGATGATTCCCTAATAGCTGCAGCCAAAAAAGCCGTGACGCATCGGTTCGGCGGAAGTCCGCAGCACCGAGTTGGTGACGTGGCTGGCACCATGGAAATAAATGACCGCCAGTGTCCAGAACGGGACCAATGCCACTCCAGCGACAGGAGCGATGTCAGCAATCCGGTAAGGAGATTCGAGGCCACGGGAAATTTAACTCTCGATGAGATTTTGAAAAAATGGATGGGCATCGATATTTGAAATAGGTCGACTATCCCCTACGGAAATGGAGGAAAAGGCGTTCACCGAATCATTCGCTTGCCTGCCACTTCATTGCGGAGCTGAACGGAAAATTTCCGGTTAATCGACACCCCTGATTCAATGCCTTGATATTGAATGACTTGTATTTCCTTAAGACTTGGTTATATTTATCGTGTTTTACTCTATTTTTTAGAATGCCTTTCTCTACTACAGTCGCCCTCTCCGGGCGCTGCCTGATGCCCTTTATCGTTTTCCTGTTGGCATTCGTCGCAGTAGATTCTGTCGCGTCGGTCACGGTGACCAAAACCAACAATACCGGGGCAGTAGTCGACAACAGCTCGGTGGATCAGACTGTGAGTTTCTCGGCTGCCGATTTCGGCGGCAAAAGTTCCATCATCGGTAAGATCACTGTGTCCATCACCTTTGCCAAACTCTCCCTCGGTCCACTCTTTAAACCGGGATTCGACGAGGTTGCCTTTACCCTGACCGGGCTGCGCGACCACGGCGATCACACTCACGTTGAGGAAATAAAGCTCATCAAAGACGGTGACTTTAAAGAGGGCGCCGCAGGGGCTTTCTTCGTAGGAACGGTCACTTTCGACCAAGACGCTGCCAAAAAGGTGAACGACGACAAGGATCAGATTCAAAGCGGCACATTTCGACCCAAAGGCGATCTCAGCAAGTTTTACGGTTCCGACGGCGCTCGTAACTGGAAACTGACGATCTACGACGACAACGATAAAGCCGCAGGCAACACTCCTTTGGCCCTGACCTCTTGGTCGGTCACGATCACCAACGTTCCCGAGCCGGATTCCCTTGGCCTATTGGGTACGGCGGGCCTTCTCGCGGCCTTGATCGTTTTCCACCGCCCCGGACGTCGCGGCGATCGAGTGTCATCGACATAACCTCCCCCGTCAGGAATTATCGGGGAAGGAAACGGCTGACAGGTTGTAAATGTCAAACGACGACAAGGCCTGCGCCTGCTGGATGCCGGCTGATCGACGTCAGTCACTCACTCAGCAGTTTGCGCAACACCGAGGGACTGGCGGGCTTCACTAAATGGTGATCAAAGCCGGATTCGGCTGAGCGCGTGCGATCCTTGTCCGTGCCCCAGCCCGATACCGCGACAAGGAGAGGAGCGCGATCGCCACATTTCGACCGGATGATTCGCGCCGCTTCGAAGCCACTCATGACCGGCATGCCTAAATCCATCAGGATCACGTCTGGCGCCCACTCCCTGGCCACCTCGACGGCTTGCCGGCCGTCTGCGGCGCGGCGAACCTCGTGGCCGATCATGGTGATCATCGTTTCCAACGATTCAGCGGCTACCGGATTGTCATCGACCACCAGCACGCGCCTGGTGCGAAATTCCTGCTCATTCCCGCCGATCCGGTCGTCTCCAGCGGATGGAGTGATCGTGCATTTTTCGAGAGGCAGGCGAACCGTAAACTCGCTGCCTTTGTCTTCGCCATCGCTTACCACGCTAATGCTTCCGCCGTGCATTTCCGTGAACGATTTGACCAGCGTCAGTCCGATCCCGAGCCCGGCATAGCCACTCTGTGTCTTGCGGTCGACCTGAGCGAACATTTCAAAGATCTGCTGCTGCTGGTCCGGATCGATGCCAATACCATTGTCGCCGATAGAGATGATTACCTCTCCCTCGCCGACGCTGACGGCGAGCCGGATATGGCCCGGCCCGGGCGTAAATTTCGCTGCGTTGTTCAGCAGATTCGAGAAAACCTGTGCCAGACGATTCGGATCGGCGTTTAGAAAGATGGATTCGTCGGGTAGGCTGGCTTCGAAATTGTGTCCGGCGGCTTCGATCACCGGCAGAGCTTCCTCACAGGCAAGCTTAATGACTTCCCGCAGATCGACCGCTTTCGATTTCAGCTTCAGCCTGCCCCTCGATATTCTCGAAACATCCATCAGGTCGTCGATCAGGACAATGAGCTGTAGCAATTGGCGCTCCATCATGTTGCGGGTCCGCTCACCCACGGCGGGGTCCTTACCCTCCGCCATCTTCAGTATCTCCAGGCCGGTGCGTAGGGGCGCGAGCGGATTGCGCAATTCATGAGCCAACATCGCCAGGAATTCATTTTTCCTGCGGTTCGTCTCGGACAGTTCCGCGGCGATCGAGCGCAGTTCCGATTCAGTTTCCTTCTGCGCTGTGATGTCGAAAACGATCCCGTCGGAGCGCACAGCCTCGCCGTCGGCATCATAACTGGGGATCCCAGTGGACCTCAGCCAGCGAACCACCCCCGAACCGGGTTCAACGACCCGATGCTCGATGTCATACACTGTGCGTGTCTTTATCGAATCGCTGAGCGCGGTTCGCGTGGCTTCGCGATCGTCGGGATGCAGCCGCGAATAATACAGCTCCTTTGTGGGATCGCTGTCCGGGGCGGCAAAAAAAAGCTCCCGAGTTCGGTTGTCCCAGTCAAGCTGGTCGAGGGGAAGCTTGTGCAACGACCGCCCGACACCCGTGGCGTCGAGCACGAATCTTAAGTGCTGATCCAGATCGGCGATACGTCGTTCGGCGACGCGCCGTTCACTGATGTCTCGAAAGATCAGGGTAGCGCCGATGATCTCGCTGCGGTGATCCCGAATCGGTGCAGAGCTTTGATTGATGATGCGCGGATTCTCCCCGCCATCCCGATTGAGCAGCATCAGTTCATCGAACGACTGGTGAGGTTGTTCGCGGCGCAGCGCCTGGCTGGCCGGGTTTTCCACCTTTGCTCCTGAGGCAGCATCGACGACACGGAAGATATCCTCCAGAGGTCTACCGATCGCCTCAGCTTCGCCCCAGCCCGTCAGCGCAACGGCCATCGCATTCATCGACCGAATCGCACATTTGGTATCGGTAACGATCACGCCTTCGGCGATACTGGCCAGAGTGACGCGCAGCCACTCCTCCCGCTCGCTCAGAGTCCGCTCCGCGTGGGAGCGCCGCTGAATCTCCGCTCCCAGATCTTTTATCCGGCGATTCAGGGCATCCAATTGCTTCACTGCCTCGGCCTTTAGTAGCAGCCTGACAAAGATCTGCGCCGGCGCCGCGTCGCTTCCGCGAGTGAGTAGCGCGCCCTCGCAGCGATACGAGACGACCGCACCATCGAGGTCCCGCAATTCGACGGCGCCCAGAACCAAGCTGCCGCTGCGTCGACACTTTTTCAGGTAAGCCTCGGCGTATCGCGACGGACTCGCCACCACGTCGGAAAACATCTTCCCATTTGAAGTCGAGTGGCGGCGGTCGAACGAACGATTGGCGGCCAGAATCCTACCACCCCCTTCGAGCAGCAGACTGGGTTCGGGCAGGTGATCAGCGAGTTCTCGAAATTGCTCAGCAGTCACTGTTGCGGTGAGTCTTTAAAATATTCGCGCCCGTCTGCCTCGTTGGCTTCCGGAGTGGCCTGAAGATAAACTACCACCCGACAGGTCGGCGCACCGTTGGCAATGGCCTCTTCGATAACGACCTTGGAATAGCCGAGATTTTCTGCGGTGATGCTGCCAAATACATTCGACGTCATCATGCACAGGGCTGGGCGACCAACGACCTTATCTCCGAAAGGGCAGGCGCGATTGCCGAGAACGATTTTCTCGTCGTCCTGCTCGATAATGTAGAAATCTCCCTGGATGCGACGCTTCAGGTCCACCAGCACTTCGCTGACTTGTTCGCGATTCAGTCCACTGACTCCCAGCGCTTTTTGATAGCTTTGGTTGATCTCATCTCCCATTTCCTGACCGACGAGACTGATAAGGCCCGATGCTTCATCCATTCCCACGATGTCCTGCAGAGTGCCCGACAGGTGCCGGAGCAGTGTGCGCAGAAAAAGGTCGCGTTCGAGAGGCACAGGCGCTTCCTCTACCGAGATAGCTGTATCGGAGGATTCGGACATGACGGTTTGGAACTATCTCAGGCGCCGTCCGTTTATACAAGCTCGATTGGTCGTTGCTGCCGATCCGATCTGCATCGCCCGCGTTTACCACACGCAGGAAATATCGCGTACGGGCTAGACATTAGCGCTGAGCAGCGCCCTACTGTTACCGATGAGTCTTTCACGTATCCTTGTCGTAGATGATTCGCCGGCTTCTCTAGAGTCGCTGGCGATTTTTTTCGAGTTTGAAGGCTTTGAGGTACGCACCGCAGGCAACGGAAAGCTGGCTGTCGAAATAACCCAGGAGTTCCAGCCCGGTCTCATACTGATGGACCTCAGAATGCCGATTCTGGATGGCTACGCAGCGGCACGCGAGATCCGTGCTCTCGAACTCACGACGCAGCCAATTCTCGTGGCACTCAGTGGATGGGACCTCGATGAGGAGCGGGCGCAGTTGCGCGATGCAGGCTTCACCCGGGGCCTACCCAAACCGGTTTCGCCGGCAGAGTTGCGAACCATGCTTGCTGAAGTCACCTCCGCCTGATGAGGGGAACGGGGTCAGGAGAACTGATCTACCATTCCATCGATTGTCATCGCCTTCCTCTCAACTGTCCCACCGCCCCATGCTACCCCAGGTTCGCATCGCGTCGCTGCTTCTGGTTCTGATCGGCAGCGGATTTGAGGGACGCGGCGCTGACGTGATCGTGGAAGATCTGGGCCCTGTGGAGCGACAGGCGCGGATTCGAGGCCACGCGATTTCTCCGGGCACGAAACACTATCCGTCCCGCTTATTGATCGGATTCGTCGACGGCGACGGCACCTGGATTGTTAATCTCCAGGACGGCAGTTCGAAAAAGGCCGCTGCTGCCGGCTTTGAGAACGACTATTTGCAATGGCCTACGATGATCGGCGCCGACGGCAAACTGTTCTCTTCCTGCGGAGCCGGTGGGCTTTCCGTTTATGATCCCGTGGCGGATTCCGTCGAATATCATCGACCTATCCCCGGGGCCCGCTGGCTGCGCGGTCTGGCGATCGGCCCGGACGGTGACGTTTTTGTCTCCGACTATCCCAGCGGCTCCGCCGCCCGCTACGTTCCTTCCACTGGCGAGACCACCAACTTCGGACCGCAGGGCGGACCGTTTCAGACGAAGAATATTTACGGCTACTCAATCGGTTCCGATGGTCGTTTCGCCTACACAGCAGCGGGCAAGATGCCGTGGCACGTCGTCGCCTGCGATCTTGAGTCAGGAGCACAAACCAAGCTGTTCGAATATGCCACCAATGATTTCCCTGAGATCCACCAGCGCGGCGACGAGGTATTTCTCCAGGTGAAACTGGCTGCACCTGAGAGCGGAAAAGCCGCCGAACAGTTTTTTCGTCTGCGCAATGCAACTGCCGAATTGGTCGACGCGATTCCCAAATACGACGACTCCCACGTGCCGGGCATCGATCAGCCCCAACCCGAAATCCAAGCCATCGGCCGCACTCTTGCCGTCGATGCCAACGGCGCGGCCCTGCGCTACCGATTGCCGCACGACACGGATCCCAACCAGTGGCGCAACGCGATCATTCCCATATCAGGTCAGGACATGACCATCGAACGGATCTCACCCCTCGCCGATGATCGCCTGCTCATTTCCACCGGCCCTTATGGCAATGTCCACACTTTCGATCCGAAGACCGGCGACTACTCACAGCTGGGCAGTCCCGCTTCAAAGAACGTCTACGATTTACAAGAGTTCGATGGCACGACTTACTTCTGCGGCTACCCGAACAGCGTGTTTGGTTTGTTCGACGGCAGCCATGCCCGACTGATCGGCGACTGGCACGAGAGCCTCAAATCGAAGCATGCTCTGTTCCTTATCCGCGGTGCCGACGGAAGAATTTACTCCGGCAATCACAACGAACGCGAGTCAACCGGCGGCGCCCTCGGTTGGTTCGATCCAACCACTCAGAAATTCGGTGGAATACACTTTCCCAACGACGACTGCGAATACCTCGCATCAGCACACGCCGGTCGCTACATCGTCTACGCCTCGGACTTTTCCGCCGACCCCGCCCATCCCGAAATCAAACCCCGTGATGGCCGACTGATCATCTACGACACTCGGTCAGGAAAAGTGGCCCGCCAGTTTTCACCGCTATCGGACGGATCCGCAGGAGTCATCGTCGAGACGGCGAACGGCAAATTATTCGGGCTCGGCCTTAATGACAAATTGCCGGTCATGTATTCGGCCGACATCGAGACCGGCGAGGTCACAAACCGTGTCGCCCTACCCGCCAAGGCAATCCGGCAAATTGCTCTCGGCCCCGACCAACTCGTGTATTTTTTCTGCGACGGATCTCTGCTGCGCGCCGACCCGAAGACCTTCGCGATCGAAACACTAGGCCCCGCAGTTCCCGGTCGAATGGTATTCCTCGGAAACGACCTTTACCTCGCGGGCACACCTCATTTGCGACGGATCAAAGCCGTCGCGGGTGACCCTGCTAAATAGCCCGCACAGCGAAGAGCATCAAAAACGACGTTAACTAAGCCTCATTGGGCACCCCCCTGTGTTCCTTGTTTCGATGCTGAGACCTGAGCTTGCAGTCGGACGACCGTCGCGCGACATCGTGCAGGCGTTTTCCCTGTTCGCATCTGGCGCTTTCGACTAGGTTCGAATTTGGCAATTGACTGTGCAGATCTCCCATGAGCGATCCTACTGATCCGACCGCAGACGAAAAGACGGTGGAATTTTCCCGGCCGGAGAAAACTGGCGGACCACCGCTCGATGAGGCTCCGACCATTGCTCAGCATGGCACTGGCGATTCGGGAAAGGCTGGCGGCGCCGTGCCTATGCCAACGCCGCCAGCGGCCAAACCAGTATCCTCATCCACAGGCATCCAGGGCCCAGGTTCTGTCATTGGCCCCTACTTCCTGGAGGAGCAACTTGGCGAGGGCGGGTTCGGGGTCGTCTACCGAGCAAAGCAGAAACAGCCGATTGTTCGCGAAGTCGCACTCAAGATCATCAAAGCAGGGATGGACACCAAGGAGGTGATCGCCCGCTTCGAGGCCGAGCGCCAGGCACTGGCGATCATGGATCATCCGAACATCGCCAAAGTGCTCGATGCCGGAACGACCGAGCACGGCCGCCCATACTTCGTCATGGAACTGGTCAACGGGCTGCCGGTGAACCACTACTGTGACAGGCACAATCTCGGTACCAGGCAGCGACTCGAGCTGTTTCGAGAAATCTGTGCAGCCATTCAACACGCGCATCAAAAAGGCATCATCCATCGCGATCTGAAACCCAACAACATCCTTGTCGCCTCCAACGATGACAAGCCGTTGGTAAAGGTCATCGACTTTGGCATCGCCAAGGCACTCAGCCAGGAGCTTACGGAAAAGACATTGTTTACTGCGCAAGGTCAGATCATCGGCACCCCGCAGTACATGAGCCCGGAGCAATCGGAGATGAACAGCTTCGACATCGATACTCGCAGCGATATTTTCTCGCTCGGAATCGTACTCTACGAACTGCTGACAGGGACAACTCCCCTCACTCAGGATGAACTGCGTCGCGCCGGTATCGAGGAACTGTGTCGGCTGATCTGCGAAAGAGAACCACCTCTTCCATCGGTGCAACTGAACAGCCTGAGTCTGGAAGACACGGCCTGCCTTGCCGAGACTCATGGCTCGAAACCAGATCAGCTGGCGAAGAGCATGCGTGGCGATCTCGACTGGATTGTGATGATGGCGCTCGAAAAAGAACGTGACCGTCGCTACCAGAACGTCGCCGATTTTTCCGCTGACATCGGCAACTTTCTGTCCGACCAACCAGTCAACGCCTCGCCGCCGTCACGGAGCTACCGCTTGCGGAAATTCGCGCGTCGAAATCGAACGGCCCTTTCCAGTGTAGCCCTCATTGCCGTCGCTCTCATCGCCGGAACGGTGATCAGTATCTGGCAGGCTGTCATTGCTTCTGAGCAGCGTGAATTGGCCGAAAAATCGGCAGAGGAGTCGGCAGCGATTCTGGATTTCTTCGAGAATGAAATCCTTATGGCGGCCCGCCCGACGACTGACGGTGAAGGCCTGGGCATCGATGTCACTGTCCTTGAAGCGCTCGATGCCGCCGAGTCGAAGATCGACTCTGCCTTCGACGAAAAGCCATTCGTAGAGCGCTCCATTCGCGCTACCCTGGCCGGTACCTATCTCGAAATGGGCAAGACAACGAAGGCGATCGAACAATACGAAAACGTGGTGGCGCTACTCACGCAATCTTACGGAAACGAAGCGCCGGAGACCTTGGCAGCAAAGGCAGATCTGGGACGTGCTTTGGCCGCCGCCGGTCGCCTCGACGAGGCATTGGCCGTGCATGAGCACGTTCTTCAACGGCTTCGCGAAGAACTGGGCGACGACCAACCGGAAACCGTCGAAGCGATGCACCATCTTGCGAGCACATACTCGGCACTGTTCCGGCGAGAGGATTACCTGGCGATGATCGAGCTCACGGTTGAGTCATCGATCAAAGTGCATGGCGAAGAGGCCGAAGCGACGATTCGAGCCAAAGTGGATCTGGCGAGTGCGTATTCCATGGTCGGCCGCTACGAGGATGCTGAGGCCCTCTATAAAAATTTGCTGGCACTATTTGCCAGAACAAAAGTGGCGGAGGATGTCGCCTTTCTTGTAGCTAGATCAGGTCTGGCACAACTTTACGGGGATACCGGAAGAATCGAAGAGGCGATCACAATGACCGAAGAGCTACTCGCTCTGGATCGATCCCTGCTGGGACCTCACCACCCGAAGACCCTTCAGTCTCTAACCAGTCTCTCTATCCTGCAACGCGATGCTGGCCTCAGCGAGGACGCTTACTCAACCCTGCAGGAATTGATCCGTCTGAACCGCAAGGTGTACGGCCCAAATCACCGTCATACTCTGGGGTCAATTGGCACGCTCGGATACAACTACTACGATCGCAAGAAATGGCCGGAAGCGGAAGCACAGTTCCGCGAGGTGATCGGCCTGATGGAGGTACATGAACCGACTTGGTGGGTTCTGCCGTACACAAAGTCCGTGCTTGGCAAACTTCTGATCCGACGCAAGGCCTATCCCGAAGCGGAAACGGTATTGTTGGAAAGTGTTGAGGGACTGAAGGCGACACCGCCTGAGAACCCAGAGGTCCTGGGAGACTACGTGGGCAGTGCGATAGCTACCCTGATCGATCTCTACCGAGCGTGGGACCAGCCCGACGAGCTTGCCAGGTGGCAGGCGATTCTGGAAGAAACATCAGCCGAGCAAACGGATGCTCCTCAGCCTCCAGAGGACCCAACAATTTCCTCTCAAGCAACAGTGCCTGTTCCGCTGATTTCGATTCCAACGACAACAAGAGAGCAACCTTTTGAAAACAGCCTCGGCATGAAATTCGTGCCGGTTGCGATCACCGGCGGCCCCAGTGATGGCAAAGTTCTGCTGTTTTCTATTTGGGAAACCCGGGTCAAAGACTTCGAAACATTCGCGCAGGAGGATTCCAATCAAGAATTGACTGCCCCCGAATTTCCTCAGGACGATATGCACCCGGCGGTAAATGTCACCTGGGACGCTGCCATCGCGTTCTGCCATTGGCTGACCGAATCAGAGCAGGCGAAACAAATGCTGGGACAGGAAATGATCTATCGCCTGCCAACCGATCACGAGTGGAGCAATGCGGTCGGCATCGCCGACCTGGAAACAGCCGACGCAACGATTTTGAAAAAACGGAGTCAGCACCCGGAAACCTTCCCGTGGGGCGGCAGCTATCCGCCCACCGCGAAAGCTGGCAACTACTACGGAGAGGAGACGAAGGACAATCCATTCCGGAAAGACAGGCCGAGCCTCGCTGGCTACGATGACGGGTTTGACCGAACCGCTCCGGTGGCGAGTTTCCAGCCGAACGAATTCGGCTTGTATGACATCGGCGGCAACGCCTGGGAGTGGTGCCAGGATTGGTATGATCCCGAAGCCCGAAAAAGGCGCGCCTTCCGCGGCGGTTCGTGGCTCGATTCTACGGCGATGTCGATGAGATCTTCTATGCGCGGCGGAATGCCCCAGCCGCATGGCAGCCCCGCTGGTGGCTTCCGCATTGTTCTCGATAGCGAATAAAATGAACGTGGGCCGGACGACCGACGCGCGGAAGGGTATCGAATGGGAAATGGGAGCCCGTTAATGGGAAGCCCGACCCGCAAAGAAAGCAGCTGGAGGCACACCTCCGCAAAGATTGATCTGATGGCTCCTGTGCCACAATCTTCCCACTTGTGTCATTTAATGTCTTTCCGATCACGAGGCGCTGTGATCTTCTGATCGACAATGGGTTCCGTAAAATTCTCTTCACTGCTCAGTGCATGCATTGGAGCAGTGCTGCTTCTGACAACTTCGTGCGCTTCTAAGCCATCAGACGCCGCGCCGATCCTGATGGGTCGACCGCAAATGACCCGAGCGCCTCTGCCCGCTGATACCGCTGGTACACCACTGGCGGCAGCAGTCGGTCCGATCGTCCGGCAGAATTCCGGCAAGACAGGGTTTCGTCTCATCGACCGCGGTGAGGAGGCCTACAGCGTTCGTCTGGCATTGATTGAGGCGGCGGAAGAAACCCTCGATGCCCAATACTACGTTTGGGACGACGACGCCACCGGGACGGTTTTGCTCGAGCGCCTGATGGCGGCGGCAGATCGCGGAGTGCGGGTCCGACTGCTGATCGACGACCACCTTTATGGTCGTGAAGACGAGAAAGTCGCGGCCCTGACCGTGCATCCGAACATCGAGATTCGGCTATACAATCAGTTCGGCGGCGACGCTTCGCAGACGGTCAAGCGCTACTGGGATCTGGTGACTAACTTCGGAGTGCTCAATCACCGCATGCACAACAAGTTCATGATCGGCGACAATCAGGTGGCGATCATCGGTGGGCGCAACGTGGGCGATCACTACTACGGCGTTGATCACCACCATGTGTTCCGCGATCTCGATGTTGTCACCTGCGGACCGGTCGTGGCTCAGGCTTCAGCGGGTTTCGATATGTATTGGAACAGCGATAGGGCACGCCCGGTGGAGTGGCGTTTTCGTGATTTTCTCACCGGCAACGACGCCACCAAAGAACGCCACGACCTACTGGAGAAGGTGAATGAATTCATCGATCACGGATTTCCTTTTCCCACAAAAATGTCACTGCAGCGCGCCGTCTCACTGTTGCGCCCTACGGGTAATGGCTTCGGCCCCGAACCCGCTCCCGTTTTCTGGTGCGACGCGAAGCTGGTGGTCGACTCGCTGGAGAAAGGCGATAAGCCCGGCCAGGAACAGGGATCAACCGTGGCTAAAGAAATCGAGCGACTGGCCCAAAGCGCAGAGAGCGAGATCGTACTGGAAAGCGCCTACCTGGTGCCCCGAAGTCGCTCACTCGCCTTGCTGGAACAGAAAAAAAACCAAGGGGTCACGATGCGTCTGTTAACCAATTCGATCGCTTCCACCAACCAGATGACCGTTTACGCGTTTTACCAGAAAGCCAGGCCGCAGCTTCTCAAGAGTGGCGTCGAGGTTCACGAGGTCAACTCCAATGCCGCGTCAAAGGCGACTCATTCGCACTATCCAGACGCGCACCTGGGAGTGCACGCCAAGACCTTGATCATCGACCGCAAAACGTCATTCGTCGGAACGTTTAACCTAGACCCCCGCTCGAGAAGATGGAATTCCGAAACCGGTGTGGTCATCGAAAGCGCTGCCTTTGCGGAGCATTTACTCGAGCGCTTGAGCCCTGACTTCGAGCCCGAAAACAGCTGGCGCGTTCGATTAAATGAGAACGGCACAACCGTGTGGGAAGGCGTCGAGGACGGCAAGCCAGTGATCTACACGAACGAGCCAAATGCCACCACGGGCATGAAGTTCAAAGCCTGGTTTTTTGGCATCCTGCCGATCGGTGATCAAGTTTGATGCTGCCAGGTGTCGCGCTGGGTATCGCGCTGGGCGTCACGGTCCGCCAAAAACATTCTGCCAAGTTCCAAACAGCCCTGTATGGAGGCATGTGAACCAGGAACAGGGGTGACGTCAGGCGTCGGCCAGTCGGTCTCAACGTGTTTTCCGAGCTAACTATAACCGCTGAGAGAGCGAGGATCAACAGCGAGCTCGTTCGACTTATTCCTCTGCAGCAGAAAGCGCATCAGAAAGATAAGATGCGAGTATTTTGGGTCGGCGTGCCCACGGGCTCAATGGGCGGAGGTAACAAAGAGTATGAAATCGGAAAGCTGCGGGGACAGCTGAATGCGGTGGATCGGGAGTTGAAAAAACGAGGCGGTTCGTAGTCGCCTGTATCCGGAGCGGACGTCGGGCGGGCAATTGTCTCTCATTATAATCGTGCCCGGCTGACTGCTCCTGCCGCACTACGAGCCTTCAGGTGGCCATCTATTTCTTCCGCTGCTTTTGCCTGTGATAGGGCGAATCGATTGCAGGACCCACATCGGCAGCGACGGTTGCCGGTAGAGTTTTTGCCAAGCGGTCTTTGATGGTGGCGAAAGCGCGATCGTTGGCAAGGTTGGTGAACTCACCACGATCATTTTTCAAATCGTAGAGCTCTTCAAAGCCGTCCGCATAGCGGATGTAGCGGTAGCGGGTATCACTGACGCCGTGAGCGGGTTCCATGTTCTCTGCACCGGTGGCGGAGCCGAACACGTAGGAGGTCAACGAGGTCCGCTCATCTACCGCGGAGGGATCTTTGATTTGGGTGAGGAGCGAATGGCCAGTGCACTGCTCCGCAATGGGCAACCCCGCGAGTTCGCACAAGGTCGGGTAAAGGTCGGTCAGAGTGGTCGGCTGCTCAGTTCGCGCCCCGTCCTTGGATAGGCCCGGCACATGAATGAATAACGGGACGCGGGTGGTTTGCTCCCAGAGTGCGAATTTTTCCCAGTTCTCTTTTTCACCGATGTGAAAGCCGTGGTCACTCCACAATACGACGATGGTATTTTTCGCCATCGGTGACGCATCGAGAGCGTCGAGAAGTCGACCGAGTTGGTGATCGACGTAACTGATCGATGCAAGATAGCCACGCATGAAATGATGCCACTGCTTGTTGTCCGTTACCCATTTGTGCCAGCTTTCCCGCCCGTGCGAATGGGCATCGGCGAGGTCGTCTTTTACATGATCAGGGAGCTGCACCTGATCTTCGGGATAAAGATCGAACCACTGCTGCGGAACTTCCCACGGGATGTGTGGCCGAAACAATCCGACGGCGAGAAACAAGGGAGAATCATCGCCGTCCTGAGACTGCATCTGTTGTGCCGCCCAGTCGACAACTGCGGCGTCGCCTTGATTGGCGGCAAGCTCGAGCGGGGCAGCGCCGAACAGACTGAAGTTGAGCGGACGGACTCCGACAAAACCGGCGTCCTGATTTTTAGATCGATCGGCGGAGCGAGGCCAATCGGCGGAGATAGGGTCGAGCGGATCACCACGATACTCATCCCAGGCATCGGGATCGTTCTGGGAATCACCTGGCGTCCACTGCAGGGTGTGAAAAATCTTGCCACCGCCGACGGCTCGGTAGCCGTGATCTCGAAAGTGCTGGGACAGGACTACGGCATCCTCCAACACGGGTGATTCGTGACGCCAGCGAGGACCGTGAGCACCGAACAGATTACGGTAGAGGCCGGACTTCACCGGATGCACGCCCGTCATCACCGCGACCCGAGAAGGATGACAGGCTGGCGCGGCACAGTGGGCGTTGGTGAAGGTGACCGAGCGTTTGGCAAGTCGTTCGAAATTGGGAGTGACGACACCCGGATGATTATCGAGAGGAGAAATGTAATCGTTCAGATCATCGATTGAAATGAACAGCACGTTCGGGCGCGGCTCATCCTCCGCGGAACAATCCCCCGCAAATGCTAACGTCAAAAGCGGCATCAGGCCGCTTGCGATGGTGTTGAAAAGTTTCATGAAGGTATGGCGAACGTATTCGCTATCATCTCAGGTAGAAAGTTCCTTGTAGCCGAATTTTAATTTTTCGAGAATTCGGCCATCGTCATTTGCAGAGCCGCTTTTCAATTCGAATGGGACTGGATGAGAAATTCTGATACCAAGCACGTAACTGGTCGCGTTGAAATTCAAGGCCAGCTCAAATAGCGAACGACGTCATGAAGAAAATCCTCATCCCGCTCTGCTGGCTACTCGCGATCCTTGCACCGATCTCGGACGCTACCGCAGCAGATCAAGCGCCTCGAGTGAAAATTAACAATGTCAGGCGCGCCTTCGATAATGGTGAGCACAACGCCTTCACCGACATGATTCGCTGGCAGGGCAAATACTGGCTCACGTTTCGTTCCTGTGCCGATGGTCATCCGATCAGCCCCAACGGCGCAGTCATCGTCCTGTCATCGCCGGATGCGAAAATATGGAAAGAGGCCTATCGCCTGAAGGTACCGGGGCGAGATACACGTGGCCCGCATTTTCTCGCCTTCGACGAAAAGCTGTTTGTGTTTATCGGGGCCATTTATGCCAGCGACGAAGCGGAGCCAGCCCACTCAGGGATGAACCGGAAAAACTTTGGATGCACTGCCTTCACCGCGGACGGCGAAATCTGGAGTGAAACGACCCCACTGGCGGGAACCAACGAGTATTTTGTGTGGGGTGCTGCGAGCCACAACGACAAAGCTTACCTCAGCGGTCGCCGGAGCAAGCGTGTGCCCTCGACGACTGAAGAGGGCAAATTTGAACTCGTCGGTGAGACCGCCCTTTTCGAAAGCAGCGACGGTTTGAATTGGAAAATCACCTCGGTCTATCACCAGGACCGCGGTGACGAGACCTCCTTTCTTTTTGAGCCGAACGGCGATCTTGTCGCGGCAACACGGAGAGGCGGCCCCTACCCCGCGCAACTGCTTCGATCTAAGCCGCCCTACCACGAATGGGTTCACAAAGACTTCCCGTTTTTCATTGGTGGACCACTCATCAAAAAGTGGGGCGACTACCACATTGTCGGCGGTCGGCGAAATTCTAAGGATGGGAAAAAGACGGGACTTTGGTGGCTGGTTGGCGACGAATTGCAAACCATGGCCATCCTCCCCAGTGGCGGAGACAATTCCTATCCCGGCTTCGCTGCGACCGATGACCAACACGGACTTGTCTCTTGGTATTCCAGCCACGAGACAGACGAAGCGGGAGAAGTCATCACGGCAATCTATGTCGCGGATCTGGAAATCACCGCTCCAGAAAAAAGCGGCCGCTAAAAGCGAAAATTACTTCCCGCGGCGTGCTGCCTGCAGCCAATAGAAAAGCTAGTGAATCAAAATCGCTGGCGGGTCTTTGTCGACGTCCGCTTCCCATTCCGCGAGCTTCGCCCGCAGTTCTTCCACCTTGTCGAAGTGCTCGTAGTAGAGATCTTCGTGTTCGCCGATGTCGTCTTTGATATTGAACAGCATCTCGACCATGTCGTCCTTTACATACTTCCAGTCGCCGTGACGGACCGCTTTCATTCTGCGCCGGGTGCGATCCACTCGCCAGCAGAAGGTGCGCTCAGTGATCTCCTTCTGATCGCCACGAAGGATCGGCAACAAGTCGATGCCGTCGAAAGGAATATCGGTGGGCAGCGGAATGCCGGCAGCAGAAAGAATCGTCGCCGTCAGATCCATCGTCACGGCGGGCTGTGCCGTGACCTTGCCGGCGGGCAATCCGCCATCCGGCCAACGCAACAGGCAAGGCACGCGAATGCCGCCTTCCCACAGTGTTGTCTTGTGGTTGAACAGCGGCCCATTATCGGAGAAGCGCTCACCGCCGTTGTCGCTGGTGAAAATGATCAGCGTATTGTCGAGGATGCCCTTTTCCTCCAGCGCTGCAAACATCTCACCGACACCCTGATCGATGCGTTCGACCATTTTGACGTAGCCGGCACGGGTGCCGTCGTTCTTGTTCTCGTCGGTGTAGCTCTGTGATGGATCATCCGGCACGTGGTAAGGGTGATGCACCGCATTGT
The DNA here is from genome assembly GCA_037969585.1 of Verrucomicrobiales bacterium. GTDB lineage: Bacteria > Verrucomicrobiota > Verrucomicrobiia > Verrucomicrobiales > DEV007 > JBBKXR01. The sequence continues at coordinate 39,257 of JBBKXR010000173.1, read as the reverse complement.
AAGGAACGTAGATGAAGAACGGACTCTCGGATTCCTCTCGGATGTAGCGGACGGTACGGTCATTGATCAGGTCAGTGATGTAACCTTCGGCCGTGGTCATCTCGGTTTTCTCATAGAGCTGCTTCATGCCGCCGAGGTAGTAGTATTTGTAGTAATCGCACTGGCCACCGATGATGCCCCAGTATTCGTCGAAGCCATGCTTAGTGGGATTGTGCTCCGGTTTAAAACCGAGGTGCCACTTGCCGTAGGCGGCGGTGCCGTAGCCGTGTTTTTTCAATAGCGGAGTCAGGTGGGATGGGTTCGGCTCCAGCCCCATGGTGAAGCGTTCCTCGACCGTGACCAGTTCGCCATCGACGCGTTTCGCCTCCTCCGAAGTCAAACCGATCGCCCATTCGATCCCTGTGCGCTGCTGCCATTGGCCGGTGAGAAAAGCGGCGCGAGTCGGCGAACAAACTGGTGCACTCGCGTAGCAATCTGTCATGCGCACGCCTTCTGTGGCGATGCGATCAATGTTCGGCGTCTTGATGTCCGGCGACCCCATGCAGCCGACATCGAGATAACCCATGTCATCGACGAGCAGCATGATCACGTTCGGTGGTGTCTTCGCGCGCGCATCTTCCGCCGCCCGGGATTCTGTGACAGCAACGAAACAAAGCCCGAAAAGCGAGACTGACAACAGCGCGCACGAATGCCGCAAAGACAGCACCGGTGAGCAAACAAATCGCAAACAGTTCATGCGCGATGCTAGGCAGAAGCCTCGAATAAAAACAAGGCCCCTCGGAGGGTGTTAAAAATAGCGAGGACTCCACCCAGCCCAAGCCATCGCGCTACGGCTCAGCCTTCAGACCGACCACATGCTACGGCAAGTCCAGCAAGCAGCCGTCCACGTAGGTCTGATGGTATCCCGGCAGCGCAGGGTCGTGCGCGTAGAACACGACGTAGAGAGAATTGCCGCCCATCGAAATCATCGACTGCGCACCTCCAGTTGCCGAATTCGCCGGGATACCGTTGGTCCGCGAATAGTAGGGATGGCCACGATAGTGCCAATGCACCGCGTCTTTGCTGGTGAAAATCGAAGTCGTCCGACGACGAACTTTGGAGTCACGAAGCCCACACATCATCACGAACTCTCCCGAGTCCAGTCGGCTGATCATCGGCCAAACTCCAGCGATCTCAGTCTCGACAGGTTGCGTCCAGGTTTTGCCATGATCGTCAGACTGACAGCGCCACATTTTGTTTTTCGCAAAGTCCGCTCCTTGATGAACATCGACCCGCGCATAAGCGATCACCGTGCCATCGTCACGAACCGCGAAGGCTGCCTCGTTGGGGTTTTGCTTCGCCTCATCGACCGATGGCGGATCCTGAAATACCTGCTCCAGCTTTGTCCACTTTTCCCCGGTGGCGGATCGACGAAAGAAACCCGCCCCATACTGGTAGCCCTCTTTCACCTCTGCCTGGCCCGGGTAGCAATACGCCGGCAGAATCAGGTCACCGTTTTTCAACTGATAGACGGCCGAAGACGTAGCGGTCAAACACCCCGGAGCCGTGTCCAGAAATCCCGCGGCTTCAAACGTCTCTCCGCTGTCCTTGCTGATCTTAAGTTCGATCCTCGATTCCCGGTGCCCAAACACCCCTTTCCTGCTCGAATCGCGGTGACTGATACGGTTCACCAGCATCAGCAATTCACCATCGGGAAGCTGTGCCAGCGAAGTGTGCAGCCCGACGTTTTCTTCTTTCTCCTCGATGACCAGAAAAGGCTTCGACCAGGTTTTGCCCGCGTCTTTCGAGCGGACGAAATAGCTCTTCGATCCTGGAGCGGAGTCGCCCTTGTCAGAAAATGTGACGACCAGATCCCCGGACACCGTTGCCACCAAACCTGCCGGAGAAATGGCGTCGACGACCGCGTCGTTGACAGCGCCGTAGCGCAAAACTTTCAGAGGCTGCGGATCCGCCCAAACGGTAGACACCATTCCAAGAAGGAAGATCGGCAAAACAATCAATTCAAATTTCATGGATAGAGTCGCAGCAAGCTACAGACAAATAAGCTGAGAAAAATTTCCGGCCCTCCCAATGTCGCACTTTTACTTCGCGCTCTCCTGAGCCAGCCGAACCAGCAAACCACTTCCGGGCGACAGGCGGAGTGACACCGAGCTCGCTTCGGCATCGATCCACTCGGCGCTAGCCGCATCGAAAAATTCGAGACGTCCCGGACCGACGAGTGAACGGCGCACCGGACTGATAAATTCGTCCCGCCGTTCATGCCCTCTACCACTCCAGGTGCGGTAGTCGAGATTGACCACAAGGGCATGAGTCGGAGTTTCAGTCTTTCCAAACAGACCGATCGCGAAGCCCTTGATCCGACTGCCCGTGGCACCTCCCTGTGCAAAACGAGCCGCCAACTCAGCTTTACTCAACTTCTCGATCGACTCGCTGGGAAAGGCTTCTTCCGGGACCGGTGGATCAAACTGAAACGGCGCATCCTCCGGCAGATAGCTTGCCCCTTTCGGAAGTATACCGACATGATGAACCGCTAAAGATTTCAGCGGCTGCAGTTCCGCGGCGACGGCGAGAAATTCCCGATTCAGCTTGCTCATGTAGTAGTAGAGCGGAGTTGGCTCACCGACCGTGACAACACCGGCACCGCCCTCGCCTTCTGATTCAGCGATATAGGCCATTCCGCCGTCGTGCCCGGGATGACTGTACACATAATGAGAAATCCCCTGCGCCCCGTAGGCCAGCGAAGTGTAGGTCAGCCAACGCATTTCTTCGCCGGTGGGGATACGCATGTTGGGCGTCCAGCTGCAGGCTTGAACGATGTTCACGAACGGAATCCCCGCGCCGAGGGCCGCTTCCCGGGCCATCTTCAGATTGAGAAAATAATCGATGCCGTCACCACGGATCGAGAACGCGTAGTGGTCGTAGCTGAACAGCTTGGGCGCGCAGATTTCGACAAATTGACGCAGATACTCGCGACCGGCTTCCAGCCCCGCTTCGCCTTCAACCCCCAGCCTCTCGTTGGAGATATTCATCGGGTAGAGATTCACGTAGACGAAGTGCGCAGGATCTCTCGCTTCAGTATATTCTTTGATCCGGGCAATGTTCGCAAACAACTTTGCCGTCGGCTCATCCCGGTACGAATAGGCATACATCGCCGGATGATTTTTCACCGCGTCGATAATCGCATCGAGCTCCGCTTTCCGCTCGGGCATGTCGAGCGTCTGCGGTGCCAAGGGATCACGGGAAAGAAATGTCCCGAGAGTAACGATGCCACGCAAGCCATGGCGCTCAAGACTGTCCAGCTGGGCCAAATAGTGATCGGCGATACTGCCGCCCTCTTCCAGTCCGCGCCACGAAACCCAGGCCGTATTCCAGCCACCGTCCGCCAGCTGCTTCGCCGCTGCATCGGTCATCGGCATGGCACCCGCCCAATAGGTGACGACAGGTTCGCCCATCTGCCACTCCCCGCCTTCGCCCACCACCCTGGTTGCCGGCAGCGTCGATGAAGAAAATATCAGTCCAACTACAGCAAATATGCCCCAAGATTTGCGGAGTCTCATTTTCGCCGGCCGGGCTGTTTGTTAAAGGTATCAGGGACAGAGGCTGATCAGCTCATTTCACACTCTGGCTGAGTCGCGGCACACCGACACAGACCCGAAAGCCATCACGGGAATCAGAGTAAGTGACGCTTTGAATTCCCAGCCGAACAGCGCAGCGCGCATTGCCGGGCACATCAAAGAAGTTTCCTCCGCGACAAACCGGCCGCGACACCGAACGCAGCGCTTCGTCTTCATAAAAAACTTCTTCGTGACCACCCTTTGGATCGAAGTGATCGAGAACAAACTCCCAGACCCCGCCGCACATGTCCGCCAGCCCAAACCCATTGCGCCCGCGTTCTCCATAGTGGTCAACGGGCGACACCATCGCATAGCCATCGCTCCATGGTAACAAGGCCTCGCTCCATACGTGGTCCCTGCCCGGCAGAAAATCGATCGCGGAAATATTCAGCCGGTCCTTGGCGTCATACAAATCGCTGCCCCACCAGAAATAACTACTGTCGTCGCGTCCCCCGCGGCAAGCATAGGCCCACTCCGCTTCCGTCGGCAGGCGGACAATGAATCCTTCGGGCAACGACGCAGCGATTTGAGTATCAGCCTTGAGTTTTTTGGTGAGCCATTCACAGAATGCCTTCATGTCATTGTAGCTGACACACACCACCGGAAAGTCATCCTGTTCAGGGACGCCGTGGTTTGGATCCCGCCAGCTTTTGTCTGCCATCGACAGCCAGACCGTCTCGGGATTGCTTTTCTGAAGCCCCCATTTGGGATTGAAGCACTGAGACATTCCTCCCGGCTTTTCGGCATCAGTCACGTAGCCCGTTTCCTCCACAAAGCTCCTGAACTGTTGGATGGTCACCTCCGTACGCCCCATCCAAAAACCGTCCTTCACCTGCATCGCTCGGGGCTCTCCTTCAAACCCCTCACGTGCACCTCCGCCTGAGGAAAACGAAGCGCCACCCTCCTGGCTGACGGCCCATAACTTTTCCTCAGCAGTGCTGCCCATCATGAATTTTCCAGGCGGAACGTAGACCACCTCCAATTCCACTTCGCCGCCCAGCTTCAACTGTCGGCTGGCGCCTTTTACCGGTTCTTCCGCTTGCGAGATGCCGCTACACAGCCCGGCTACGCTCGCCACCACGCTCAAAAATGTGGCAACGATTCTCGGCGGTTGTTTCGGTGAGCGCATCTTGGTGACTCTGCTATTTGGTTTCACGTCATCGACTTTGTCAGCAGAGCGGCCTGAAAAAAGCAAAATCCGGCATCGCCCGCATTTCTCCCCGAAGTCAGCGCAGATCCAGACACTTCATCGTCGCCTGGCCACGCATGATCAGACGCCCGTCACTCAACGCCATCGGTGACCAAAAACGGAAGTCGGGCAACTTGATGTTTTCTTTGCCCTCCTGTTTGGCAATCTGAGCGTCGACTTCTTCTTTCTTGTCGAACACATCCGCGAAGGCGATCTGCTTCGGACCTTTCGGGCTGACTTCGAAAACGCGCAGGTAGCCAGTTTCGCCATCCTGAACGAGAAGCTTTCCATCCACTTTCAGACTGGCACCGCGGCCCATGAAAGGTTCAGCGCCAGTGTTCCAAAGAATGTTGCCGTCCAAATCCATGCACGCGAGACCGCCGGTTTGTCGTTTTTCACCGCTGTGATTAGCGTTTTCGTTCATAAGAAAATACAGGTGATCGTCGATCAAAAACGGTGCCTGCATCTGCGTGCCCTGTTTAATGTCCCACAGCTTGCTGACCGACCAGTCGTCGCCCTCGTGCTTGACCTGCAACATGCACGAACCGCAGTCGTAGCCGCCGGTCATGTAGACGCGTTGCTCATCGACCTTGGTGGCGAATGGAATCGGGATGGAATTGTAATAAGCATCCGTTTTCCAAAGTGTTTTTCCGGTCTTTGGATCGACGCTGATCACCGTTCCGTCGTTGCCCTCGAACGCGCGCGAGATGAACAGCACCTGCTCGACGCCATCCAGTGTCAAGACGGTCGGGCTTGAGTGGCTGTGGCCGATGGGCTCGGTGGTCCAGATCTCTTTGCCGGTCTTTTTGTCAAAGCCGACGAGACCAACCTCCGGCCCCATTGCGGCGGCGATGAGAACATCACCAATCACGAGTGGCGACTGCGCCCAGCCCCATTTCGGAGATTCAGCGTTGTATTTTTCCGAGATGTTGACTGTCCAGTCAGGCTGATGCGTCTTGCGATTGATACGATGCACATGACTCATGCCACTGGTGAAATAGACAGCATCGCCTTCCACGGTCGGCACACCACGACTACCCGGGTGAGACAGCCGACCGGCATGGGTGAATTCGAATTGCCAGAGGTCACTGCCGTCTTTCAGCGATACGCAACGCAGTTGGTCCGTCTCACCGAGAATACGATCGAGAAAAAACACTTCGTCTCCGACAATGGCCGCGCCGCCGAAGCCTTCGTTCAAATCGAGACTCCACAGCACCTTAGGAGCGGCGCCCGCGTCATCGCCCCAGTCCAATTTTAAGCCTGTCTCCGGAGAGGTCGCCAGGCGGTCGGGTCCCGCAAAATAAGGCCAGTCGACAGCCACTGCGGTGCCGGGATTGGAAATGGACAACAGCAGGAACAGCGAAACAGTGATCGCTAAAAAAGAGGGGGCAGATTTCATCGCCGGAAAATGCGCCGTTTTTCGGGCAATGTCTATGGCGCGATGGCTGTAATTTGACAGGGGTCAGTGTTGGCGCTGATCTGAAATCACCTATGGAACCATCCCGTAGGGACCGGTCTGGGTAGGCGGGGGATTTATCCCCCGTTTTCTCGCCCGGTAGGTGATGCGTCACGTAGTGACCGCTCTGCAACGACAAGTGCGGCTACGTACTTCCTGTCAGAGCGGCCGCTACGCGACGCCCATTAATGCATGACCGAACCGTGGGTTAAAAACCCACGGCTACCCTGACTGGTCGCTACGCGACAGTTTAGACTTGGCTGGCTACTGGCCGCGGTGCGCCACCGTTAGCCCCCTCACTGTCCCGGTCGATTTTCCGAAGCCAGTTTTCCAATCACCTTGTCGGTCAGCGCACCACGGTAAACCCGCACATCGCTAAGGCTGCCATTGAAGTAATCGTGAGGACCAAAGCCGATTTTCCACGGCACCGGACTGGAAAGATCATAGTCCGCCGGATCAAATTTCCCGGAAGTCGCAACCAGCTCGCCATCCAGATACAGCTTCAGGCGATCGGCGCCCTTGACTGCCGTCAGATGAACCCAACCTGCCGGCAACTGCCTATCCAACGTGACCACCTCGCCCGCCTTCAGCGACATTACTTTTCCCGAAGGCAAGGTGCCCACGAACAGCCGGCCCTGGAACACCGCCATCGTCCACGCCCGCCGATATTTCACATCGGGAGTCAGATCGACCCGGCCCATGCTGGTCCAAGCCTGCCCCCCATCGTAGCGGAACACTTCCGCCAGCGGCAGGGTCCCTGCGTACATCTTGCCGTTGTAAACCGCCATGCCCATGACTTCCATTTCCTCACCCAGGCGGCCAACATCCTGCCACTCGTGATCGGCCACGTAGCGGAACACCTTCCCCGACGGCCAAGTGCCCACGTAGAGCTGCCCCTCGTTGATCGCAAAGGAATAGGTCTGAGTGTTGTCTCCGAGTTGCCCGCAGTCGGTCCACTTCTCACCGTCGTAGCGGAAGATCAAACCGCCATCGTAGCTGGTCGCAAACAGATCGCCATTGTAAACACTCAACTGTTCGACACGCTTGTTGTCCGGCACTCCACAATCGGTCCACTTGTCGCCGCCGTCGTAGCGATAAAATCCGGCCGGCGCATACATCGACGACGCGTAAAGCTTGTCCTTGTAGACCACCATCCCGTTGACCCCTTCGCGCTCTGGCAACTCGCCAACCTTGACCCACTCCTTGCCTCCTTCGTAGCAGAAAATGGAGCCGCCCGGATTGAGATTTTCGGATTCCTCCAGGGACGATCCCGCCAGTCGATACTTGGCGGTGCCCGCGAAAAGCTTGCCCTGATAAACCGCCAACGAAGAAACCGAGTTGCTTTTGTCCGGCGCACCGCAATCGATCCAGGCACTGTCACCATCGTAGCGAAACACACGCCCGGCTGAATCCTTACCGGCGACTCCCGTACCGGCATAAAGCTGCTCATCATGGGTTGCCATGGAAAAAATCAACACCGCCTCGCCCGGTCGACCGCAGTCTCTCCATGCTTCAGCGGCAGTACCACTATCGATACCGAACTGCACCTGTCGGTAGTTCGCCTGGCTGTTGGTAGCGCCGACGTTGTGCTTGATGTTCAACATGAACCCGGTCCGCGACTGCGGATCAAACTTACTGATGACATCTCCGATCACATCGTCGAGAACAGCGTCTGTGCGCACCCATGCAGCAACGCTGAAAGGATCTTTACCCAATGTGAGAGAATCCGAGTTCGCGACTTCGACATAATTGCTCCGACCATCGAAGGCCGCCCCGCCCTGCTCAAATTTTAAGCCGTGGCTGGTGCCATCATGGCCGGCGCCCGATGAATCGAGCGCATCCGCGGCCAGCTTCCAGTGGGCAATCAACTTCGCATCATCAGACTGGGCCAATCCAACCTCAGGCGACAACGTTCCCAGAAAAATGACTCCAGCCAACAAAAAGAAAAATCGTTTTAACATAGTGAATATCCTCGATCGAGTTCTGCACTCGCCCTCAGGTGTTGCCCCTCACTGAGGAGCTGGACAGTGCAATAGAAACCATTCCGACGAAGCCCCTCCGTGTCGATTGCCAAACCTTACGACTTCGCGTCCCGCACCCCACAAGCCGTAGCCGCCGCGATCCACCCCGACCGGCATACGGCCCACAGTCTGACGACCGCACCTACCACCGAGCAGCACCGCGCATCGAGCGGCGGAGAAAAATACGAAAAACCATCCGGGGCATTGCAGTATCCTTAACCTTGTGACCTGATTGACCCCACCACCCACCATGCGCTCCACCGCCAAAAAATCGTTTCTGCTCGTCTGGCTGCTGTGCGCCATCGGACTGACTTCATCGGGCGTCGCCGCCGACAAAGCAACGCAGACCGCCGCAGCGCAGTCAAGTCGGCCCAATGTGCTGTTCATCATCGTCGATGATCTACGTCCCGAACTGGGCTGCTACGGAGCAAACATCATCCACACGCCGAACATCGACGCCCTGGCAGAGCAGTCGCTCGTCTTCGATCGCGCTTATTGCCAAGAGGCAGTGTGCATGGCCTCACGCAACAGCATGCTCACTGGCTTGCGCCCGGATGCGCGAAAAATCTGGACCAACCGAGACGTCCGCGAGGACCTCAATGATATCGATTTCTTCCCCGGACACTTTCGAAAAAATGGCTACCACTCGATTGGCATCGGCAAGATCGCTCACAACAGTTGGGAAGATCCACGCTGCTGGAGTGAGCCGCATCTAAAGCCGGAGAACATCGCCTACGAATATCGAACCCACGCCGGACGAAAGATCGTTGAGCAAATGCAACGCGATGCGAAGGCTGCCGGACAGCCCGATCCGTTTCTTAATGTCATCGAGAAAATCCGCCGCGGCATGCCCTGGGAAATGCTCGACGTCGAAGACAGCGAGCTCGGTGACGGACAGATCGCCGACCTCGCGCTGAAGGCCCTCGATCGCAACAGCGATCGCGACAGCCCCCTGTTCCTGGCGGTAGGCTTTCTCCGACCGCACCTTCCCTTCGTCGCTCCGAAAAAATATTGGGACCTCTACGAGGCGGACCAACTGCCTCAGGCGACCATCGATTTTTTTCCGGAGGGCGCACCCGAAGCAGCCGACAATCGTTCACGCGAATTGCTGACCCAGTATCGCGGCCTGCCAAAAAATTTGCCGCTCGATGAAGCGACCAAACAAAAACTCGTCCATGGCTACTACGCCTCTGTCTCGTACATCGATGCCCAGATCGGCCGGGTGCTTAAGGGCCTGCGCGACGCCGGCATGGAAGACAACACCATCGTCATCCTGACCAGCGATCACGGCTTTCACCTCGGCGATCAGAGCATGTGGGGCAAGGCCACGAACTTCGAACTGTCGACGCGAGTGCCGCTGTTGATCAAGGCACCGGGCATGACCACCGCCGGGCGACGCACGCACTCTCAGGTAGAACTCGTCGACCTCTACCCGACGCTCTGCGAGCTGGCCGGACTACCAAAACCGCAACACCTGCAGGGCACGAGTATCGCTAAACTCATCAGCAGCCCTGAGCTCGAATTGCGCGAGGTTGCGACCAGTCAGTATCCGCGCTCCGGAGCGATGGGTCACAGCGTTCGCAGCAAAGACTTTCGCTACACCGAATGGCGCAAGCTCGAAGGCGGCGAGTTAATTCACCGCGCCCTCTACGATCTTCGTGAGCACGCGCTTGAACAAGTAAATGTCGTCGAGGAAAAGGAATTCGCAGACGTCGCCACCCGATTGACCGAACTTCTGGATCAAGGCAGGGACGAGCAGGTTTTCGATTGAGTTTGCCGGCATGCCACGGGAGCGTGGCACCTCGCCTCGAAAGGCAAACCAAGACAAGACATGACTCTGGAAATTTCCACCCCCGCCCTGCTGTTTCCTGCAGTCAGTTTACTGTTCCTCTCCTACACGAATCGCTTTCTGCATCTGTCTGCTCTGATCCGAACTCTGTACCGCGACTGGGAGGAGCAGAGGGACGAAACTCTGCGCGCACAAATCGAGAACCTGCGACGCAGGCTGGTGCTGATTCGCTGGATGCAGCTGCTCGGTGCGATGAGTTTGTTTCTTTGCGTCACGTCGATGGTCTCGGTGATTTTCGGATTCCAAAGCGTGGGCATGGTGACTTTCGTCGTCGCCTTGATCTTGATGGGAATTTCCATCGCCTCCCTCGTCCTCGAAATCTGGAGTTCCGGTGGGGCATTGCAGATCATGCTCGAACGAGTCGAAGAAGACTGAAGTCGAAGTTCAAGCTTCGACCGTGGCGCGCAGCACTTCCATCATGCGCTTCATGCGCGCGTCGGCGACCGCCTTGCCTTTGGCGGCTTTGGCGCGAGCCGCCGGCTGGTCGTTGGCGATAGCGAGCACGGCGGGAATCAGGTCTTTTGCGGGTTCGTCGAGGTCGTGGTTGAACAGCCATTCGGACAGGCCGATGTCTTTCCACATGAAGCCTTTGCTGGTTTGCTCCTTGTAGCGGCAAACGATGGCGGGGATGCCGTGGCCGATGCACAGAATCGGGCTGTGCTGCTCGTTACCGAACAGGCCAGCGCAGCGGTCGTAGACGCTCTGCGCAAAATTGGTGAGCCAGTAATCCTGCCGCCAGACGACTTTCTTTTTCACGTCGTCCGGGAGCTTGTCGTAGATCATCTCCTTGTTGAGTTTCATCTGGGTGATGTCCTCCGGACAGAGCAGCACTTTCATGTCGGTCTGTTTCACCAGAGCGATGACCGCGTCGCGCAGCGGACCAATGTCGTGCTCCTTCATCTCCTCGTTACGCGCGTGTTTCTCCGCGTTGAACTTGTAGTTTTCTTTCACTTCCCAGTACGGCGTGTTGCGCAGCTTGGGGATGCAGCACATGAACTTTCCATCTTCGAGGCCGACCTCCTTGAGCCATGCACTGGCAGCCGCATCGTCGGTGAGATCGCAGGCAAAGGTCGCGTCGGGACCGAACTCCATGACCGGACAGGTGGCCCCTTTATCTTTCGCCAACTGCAGTGAAACCGAGTCACGGAAAAAGCAGAATTCCGCGTCGCTGATGACGCCTAGTCCTTCCTCGGAGAACTGCCAGGTGACACCGCCAATGCCGTACGGCTTGCCGGTCTTCTCAACCCATTCGAGAATGGATTTCTGGCCGACGATGCCGGGTCCGGATCCGTGCAGCAGGAAATCAGAGCTGTCGAAAGCCGCTTGTTTGGCCTCGGCGCTTTGCTCCACGATCTTGAGCTTCGGGAAACGCTTCATCAGCATTTCCTCGACGCCATTGCCGACGCTGTTCGGCCAGAGAGTGACCTCGTACTCGGGGAGATGCCGTTCGAACAGCGTCAGCATGCCCGGAGTGTGGGCGATATCGCCGATGTTGACCGTCTGCCACGAAGAACGCAGCAGGATTTTTTTGCTCGGCCTGGGCTTGGAGCTTTGCGCGGAAGCGAAAGGTAGCGCCGCAGAGGCAGCCACTGCGGTCGAGGTGGTCAGAAATTGTCGGCGCTGCATGGAAGGTAGGTGGGAGGGTGAATGAAGTTACGATTTACCGTTTGGCTCCGGCCAGGCCCAGCTCGGCAAACACCGGCAAAAGCGCAGCCGCCCAGCGATCGTAGCCGGCGGGATTGAGGTGCAGCAGATCGCCGAACCAGGTCGGATCGGCATTGCCATCATCAGCGGCAAAAAGCGTCCAGGTATCGAGCACAGTGACCTGTGGCTCGTCCTTCACCGCGGCCTCAAACAACGCATTCACTTCGGCGATGGTTTCCCGGGGCCGGTCTTTCTCCGGCGAACTGGGAAACATCCGGCACAAAATGATCGGCAGTTTCGAGTCGTGGGCTTTGATGGCGTCGATGATTTTTTCAAAATTCCGACCGATCGCCAGCGGCGCGATGTCGACCTCGATGTCGTTGGTTCCCATCAATATAACAATGGCCGATGGATTCAGGGCAAGCACGTCCTGCTCGAGGCGAATCAACATGCCGCGCGTGGTGTCGCCGCCGATGCCTCGATTGGCGACTTTCATGCCTGCGAACTTGCCTTTGAAATCTTTACCCCAGCCCTGAGTGATCGAATCTCCCAAAAACACCACCGCTCCCTGATCCTGTTCGACCTGCTCCGACCACGCTTTCCGATACTCGGGCCAGCGCGTCACGTAGCCAGTGTAACGGCGTAGCTGTCCTTCGCCGGCGTAGTTCTTTTCATCGTCCGGTGACGGCAGATCGAATGCCGCCGGAGTTTCCGCGACCGCGCTGCCGCAAAGCAGGGCGGCGGAAAAGGTGAGCAGGGCAAATTTCATAGGAGCAGATTACCAAGCTTCTCCGGTCTGTCCATCGCGCCGATCCGCCACGGGTTTTAGTGAAAGGGATCGGAATCAGTTTTTGTGGCGACGTCATCTGGGCAAGTGATTCGCGGCCCGTGGTCCGTGGACTGCTTTTTTGCGCATGGCATTCAGCCAGGCCTTTACTGTCACCTGGCGACCAGTCTCGGTAGACGTGGGTTTTAATCCAGGGCCCCGATCCCAAATAATATCAGGCGTCGCGTAGCGACTGCTCTGACAGGGAAAGAGTTGCCTTGGCTGTCGACGCAGAGCGGTCACTACTGGACGGTGCGACTCGCTAATTTTCAGCTGCTCGAGCACTGGCGCAGCATCGCAAGTCTGGCAAGGTGACATGCAAGTCCGTAGCCGCCTTCGTCAGAAGGTGGACCTTGCGTTGAGGGGGCAGCGTGGGCTTCACTCCAACCGACATTCGGTCCACGGTCTGACGATCGCAGCTTCCCGCTGTCAGCAACACCACCATGAGCTCAAAAGACAAACAACAGATGCTGGCCGGCGAGCTGTATCAGGCCGACGACCCGCTTCTCATCGAAGAACGGTCTCGAGCAAAGCAGCGCTGCGCCGAGTTCAATGCCAATCCGGACAACACGATCTTGCGGGAACTACTGGGAAGCGCCCCCGCGACCCTGACCATCGAACCAAGCTTTCGCTGTGACTACGGCTACAACATTCATCTGGGAGAAAATTTCTACGCCAACTACGATCTGGTAATCCTCGACGTTTGCGAGGTTCGCATCGGCAGGAATTGCTTCATCGCGCCGCGCGTCAGCCTATGCACCGCCGGGCATCCTGTGGAAGCCGTGCCGCGCTCGGCCGGCTGGGAGTTTGGTAAACCGATCACCCTTGGCGACGATATCTGGATCGGCGCTCACGCCGTGATCAATCCCGGAGTGACGCTCGGCGACCGGGTCGTGGTGGCCTCGGGCGCCGTGGTCACCAAGTCGTTCGGCGACGACGTGGTGCTGGCCGGAGTGCCAGCCAGGGTGGTCAAGACGATCGAGCAGTCATAGGCTGAGCTTTTAAAAAACGACGGCGCATCACCGGCAAAACGCCACAGCAAAATACCAACTTCTGCCGTGCCCTTCGACAAACGGTTGAGTAGATTGGCACAAATGAAATCTCACCTGTCGCCTATACCCAATCCGGTCCGCGTGCCTGCGCTCTACCTCGTCCTGATTCTGGTTTCGATCGCACAGTGTCTCCCGGCATTTTCTGCGCAGCCGAACATTATCCTGCTGATGGGCGACGACCACGGCTGGGAGGAGACCGGCTACAACGGCCATCCGCACGTCAAGACACCGGTGCTCGATGACATGGCGGCGACCGGTTTGCGCTTCGAGAATTTCTACGCGGCGCACCCGACTTGCTCGCCGACCCGCGCCAGTTTCCTGACTGGTCGGCACCCCAACCGCATGGGCACCTTCACTCCCGGCTGGTCGATCCGTCCAGAAGAAATCACCAGCGCCGATATTCTTCACAAAGCCGGCTACCGCTGCGGGCACTACGGCAAGTGGCATCTCGGTGCGGTCAAAGCCTCGTCACCCGTCAACCCGGGTGCGATGGGTTTCGACGAATGGGTTTCGCATGACAATTTTTTTGAAATGAACCCGTCGCTGTCGCGCAACGGAGCCGCCCCGGAAGTGTTCGAGGGCGAAAGCTCCGAGATCGTCATCCGCGAAGCGATCCGCTTCATCGATGATGCCCACCAAAGCGGCAAACCATTCTTCACCGTCGTCTGGTTCGGTTCGCCTCACGAGCCCTACAGCGGGCTGCCGGAGGACCTCGCGCTCTACGACGACCTGCCGGCGAAATACCCGGACAAAATGGTCAAGCTCACCTCCAACGAAACCGGTCAGCAAACCAAGCGTCCCCAGGGCGAAGTGCTGCGCGAGCGCTACGCCGAGATCACCGCCATGGACCGCGCCATCGGCACACTGCGCGACCACCTCGCCGACGCCGGGCTGCGCGATGACACCCTGTTGTTCTACTGTGGCGACAACGGCACTTCGGCCGACGGCTCGCTGGTCATGCCCCATCGAGGAGTGAAAGCCCAAGTCTACGACGGCGGTATCCTCGTGCCCGGTCTGATCGAGTGGCCCGCTCAGATCAAACAACCACGAAGCGTCAAAGTTCGCGCCAGTACCAGCGACCTGCTGCCGACCGTCTGTGCCCTCACCGACCAGGCGCTACCGGATCGCCCACTGGACGGTGTCGACCTGACACCTTGGATCAAAGATACTCGCGACGGCGATACCCATCCGGATGCGCGCTCCAATCCGCTGTTCTTCTGGCAATTTAATACCCGCAGCAAGGGCATCGCCGGAGCCGAACCCTACATCGATCCCGAATTGCAAACAGGCACCACACCGCTGGTGAAATTTTCCGGCGGCAAAGCCACTCGCGACTTCAAAAGCATCCAATTCACCAGCATCGACGAAAGCAACTACACCGGCCCCCGGGCGATCATCGATGGCGACTGGAAACTGGTCATTCACGAACTGAAGAACGGCGACAACCGACAGGAACTCTTCGATCTCAAAAGCGATGCCTCCGAAAAAGTCGACCTGAATACAACGCATGCCGACAAGGCGGAAAACTTGCGCACCCGCCTGCGCGAATGGCAGCAGTCAGTCCTCAACAGCCTGACCGGCGCGGACTACCCACAATAAAGGGATACCGCCCCTCCCTTTCTCTTCCCTCCTCGTTTGAAAAAAGTTATGCTCTCCCTACCGGACTAGGAAACGCCTGTCCGAGCAGCCATGAGACTACCACGCTTCTTCAAAGAGAATAAAAAAGCGACCATTGCCATAGCTCTCCTCGGCGTGACCCTCGTCGCCCTCTGCCAAATGGCATTCGCCGCTTGGTTTCGTTCCACGTATCTGAACGAGGAAGGCTACAAACGGGTCTCCACAAAACTCATCGCTCCGCGTAAGGAAAAGAGCCTTGAAAAATGGCAGTCGCGCCGAATCGGCGATGAAAGTGCCGCACAGTTCGCCTTGGCGCGAACGTCGCTTGTCGTTACGTGCGAATTTCCTCTCAGCATCTCGCCACCTCCATCGGACAACGAACCGGACCAATCTCCCGGCGAATCCGATTCGAAATCAGAGGAGAAAGATCGCCCCAATATTAACAGCGGAACCGCTACCGCCATCACCAGCGACGGCTATTGGCTCACCGCGGCGCACGTCGTTGACTTTGCTTACATCTATCTGGCGCCCCTCAAAGGAGGGCCGCCCTCGCCCGACCGTATCGAGGCGGACGCGTTGCATCCCGTGAGGATCGTCTGGACCGGAGCAGTAGACGATCCGAGCGTTCCAGACCTCGCTCTCATCTACTGTTCACATCTCCCCGCCCAGCATTTTCCACTGTTGCGCCCCCCGCTTCTCTCTGCCGATGCTGAAGTGCTCACCTCCGGGTTTGGAGGCGGCAAACCCGGACAATCCGCCGGCAAGATTCTACTGCGTGGTGGCAACAAAGGCTCGAAATCCGGTCCGCGATGGATGGTCTACCTCAACGACGCGCCTGTGATCCCGGGTGATAGCGGAGGGCCATTGCTCACTGCCGGCGGGCAATTGCTGGGAATCAACTCCAGCGGGCATTTTTCGCTGAGCGGCTTTCTGGGATGGCTATTCATTGACGACTACCGCGCGCGAACCATTTGCCCCGACACCGACTGGATACGAAAGTTGATTCTGGCAGACCGCGTAGAATCGAAACGAAAATCCGAATCCGATTCGCAATCAGACAAGGTCCCAGTTCATCCGCCTGCGGTTTCGGTCGTGGCCAATCAGCTTCCATTTTGCATGACCACTGACGGCGGTAACGGGACAATGCGGCGCATTAGCAGCAGACCGACCAGCGCACACACCGTCGCTCCCAGTAACACCGCGCCCGGAGCACCCAGCCACTTGGCCAGCGTGCCGCTCAGTAAACTTCCGACCGAGCTCATGCCGAGAAAGCTCAGCGAGTAGAAACCCATGATGCGTCCGCGCAGGGCATCGGGCGAGCGCAGTTGGGTCGCCGTATTGGCGGTGGCGAAGAACACGATCATGAAGAAGCCCGCGCAAACCAGCAGCCCACCCGAGAGCGCAAAGCTGCGCGATAAAGAGAACAGGATCAGGAACAGACAGCAGCCGAACAGCCCAAAATAGATCAGCGTCCGGCGGGGAAATTTCTTACCCCACGTAGCCAGAGAAATTCCGCCGAGCAATGCGCCTCCACCATTGCACGCCATCAGGATGCCGAACGATTTGGCATCGCCGTGGAGAATGTCTTTGGCGAACACCGGCATCAGTACTGCGAAGCTGATACCGAACAGGCTGAAGGTGGAAATCAAAATCATGATCGATCGCAACGAACCGTGTCCGGCGATGTAGTGAAACGCCTCGCGGATCGCCTCGAAGAACGGCGGATGATCCAGGCGGGCTTCGTGTTTGGGCAATTTCAGCAGACCGTAGCCGACGATCACCGCGATGTACGATAGGCCATTCAGTAAAAAGCAGCCGGCCATGCCGACCGTGCCGATCAGTAGCCCGGCGATCGCCGGACCGATCACTCGAGCCAGATTAAACATCGATGAATTCAGCGCAATGCCATTGATCAGATCCTCCTTACCGACCAGATCAACCACGAACGACTGCCGGGCTGGAACGTCGAAGGCGTTGACCGTACCGAGCAGAAAACCGATCACTGCGACGTGCCAGACTTCGACCTTTCCAAAATACACCAAGGCTGCCAACCCGAAAGCGAGCAGCATCGAAGCGCTCTGCGTGAAGATCAGAATCTGACGCTTCGAGTGACGATCGGCGACGATGCCACCCCACAGCGCCAGCAGGGCAAACGGCAGCATCGTCGCAAACCGGATCAGGCCCAGGGCCACCGACGAACCACTGATGTCATAAACCAGCCAGCCTTCGGCGGTGGTCTGAATCCAGGTGCCGATCAGCGACACGATCTGACCGCAGAAAAAGATCCGATAGTTGCGATGCCCAAACGCCGACAGCGCCGGAATCCAGCCGACCGCACCGACCGGCTGGCGGCGGATGTCTCCCGCCTCCGCATCGGGGATCGATGCAGTGCTGGGACCTTCGGGTTCTTTGCTCACGAGGGCGCAAGCGTTCCGCAGATCAGCGCGGCTGTCCAATGGTGTTCAGCTAAGTCTAAACTGGCAAAGCGAACGCCCAGAGGTGCTAGTGCGCAATAGTTGAAAAAATCACCGCTCGACGTTCGCTGGCAAGGTGGAACTTGCCCCTCCAGACGAATGCTCTGAAACACAATGAGACCCGGCAGGGTCTGGAGGGGCTCGCTTCTGCGTGCCCGATCGAAGCCATCTCGCCAGCGGGCTCTCCGAAGGTCCCCGAAGCTTTGGTCGCACAACGGTGATCCGCCAGCTCAGATTTGCTCGGACACCACGATAGCGTGAAAATTCCGGCGGCCAGCATCACTGATCCAAAAACACGCACATCACCTGCGCAGCCCTCTTGTACTGGTTGTGCAGGCGATGGGGAGTCGCGGCATCGAAGTAAAGCGTATCGCCTTCCGACAGATCGAACGATTCCTCACCGTATTCGAGCGTGACCTTGCCGCCCGTCACGATGAGGAATTCTTCGCCCTCGTGCGGACGGGAAACGCTGCGTCCACCGCCTGACGGAATGTCGAGCACGAAGGGGCTCATGCGACCATTGGCTTTTCCGGAAGTGAGCGCGTGGTAGGTGATGTCCGAGTTCTGCGGATCGCGCTGAATGGCGCGACGCTCCGTCTTTTTTGTCAGCACGATTTTCGGTTTCGAATCCAGCCCGTCCAACAAAGTCGCCAGCGAAATGCGCAGCGCCTCGGCCACCCGCGCCAGTGCCGGCAGCGAAGGAGTGATGCGAAAATTCTCTACTTTCGAGAGCCAGCTGCGCGTCTGATTCGCCGCCGCAGCGACTTCCTCCAAACTCAATCCAAGATCGAGGCGGCGCTGTTTGATGCGTTGAGAGAGTTCGACCAGATTCACAGGAAGAGGCACATACGATGTTGATTTAAAATCCCATTAATTTCTTGATAGGCAACATCTATTCCGTAGAATCAGTGTCGGCAGTTTAAAACTATCGACATCGCACCCCGAACCCTTTCATTCCCAGCATCATGTTCACCGTCAACGACCGCACCTACTCCCCACCGGATAAACCTGTTGTCGTCATCTGCCTCGATGGCTCCGCTGACGAGTACTTTGACTGCGCCCTGGCGCGCGGCCGAATGCCCAATCTGGCGGAAATGAGTGTCGCCGGTTGGCGTGGCTTTGCGCGTGCGGCCATGCCGACATTTACCAACGTCAACAACAGCAGCATCGTCACCGGCGTGCCGCCGGCAGTGCATGGCATCGGCGGGAATTTTTTCTACGACGAGGCCGCCGGAGAAGAAGTGATGATGAACTCGTCCAAGTTTCTGCGCGTCGAAACACTGTTCCCGCACGCCCAGCGTTCCGGTCGAAAAGTCGCTGTGGTCACGGCGAAGGAGAAGCTGCGCGACATTTTTGCCAGCGGCTTGATCAGCGAAGGCGGCATCGCTTTTTCTGCGGAAAAGGCGGCGGCGGCTGCCAAAGAAACTCATGGCATCGGCGACGTCGAATCCCTGGTCGGTCCGACGCCGCAGATTTACAGCGGCGACGCCAGCATCTATGTTCTCAAGGCCGGGGTGGCAATGTTAGAGCGGGGCGTCGCCGATTTCCTCTACCTGAGCACCACCGACTACATGCAGCACAAGTATGCGCCGGAGGACGAGGAGGCTCTCGATTTTTACGCCGCAATCGACGTGGAGCTGGGCCGTCTGCTGGCGCTCGGCGCGGTCATCGGGCTGACCGCTGATCACGGCATGAACGCTAAACAAAAGGCCGATGGCACGCCCAATGTTATTTATCTCGAGAGCGAACTCGAGGCGCAGTTCGGTGATGGCTTTCGGGTGATCCTGCCAATCACCGATCCCTATGTGGCCCATCACGGCGCGCTCGGTTCGTTTGCTCAGGTGCATTTACCTCAAGGCATGGAAGCGGCCAAAGTCCGCGACTGGTTGCTGCAGCGCGACGGCGTCACCGAGTGTCACGATCGCAAAATTGGCGCCCGCCTGATGGAGCTGCCGGAAGACCGCATGGGCGACCTCGCGGTTGCCTCTGCGCGCAATGTTGTGCTCGGGCGCACGCCGGCCTACCACGATTTGTCTGCCCTCGCCGGTGCCTTGCGCAGTCACGGCGGACGCTACGAGGAAATCGTTCCGATGGTGTTCAGCGAGCCGCTCAACAAAAATTACGCCACCCGCGTCGCTGGCGATGTACGCAACTTTGACATCTTCGAGTTCACCTGCAACGGCACCCACGAATGATGATGAATCGCTCGCCCGTCAGATCATGAAGCGCGACGCCGCCTTCTATCGTGCCCGACGCTTTTCGCTCGGCGCGGTGATGTTCTGCTACCTGTTTTATTACACGGGCAGGCAGACCTTCGGCTTTGCGATCCCGGGCATTCAGGAAGAGCTCGGACTGGACAAACAGACGCTCGGTTGGATCAGCGCCGCCCTGCTCTGGTGCTACGCCTGCGGGCAAATGATCAACGGCAACCTCGGTGACAAGTTCGGTGGCCGACGCATGATGGCGCTCGGTGCCGGCTTGTCGTTTCTCCTGAACTGGCTGACCAGCTTCGGCGTCGGCTTCAAATCACTGGTCGCCGCATGGGGACTGAACGGACTTGCGCAAAGCATGGGCTGGGCACCGGGCAGCAAGTTGGTGACGAACTGGCACGGCGACCACGAGCGCGGCCGCGCCTTCGGACTCTTCGTACTGGCCGCAGGCTTGTCTTCCGTGCTCGCCTTCGTCACCTCGCTGATCGTCCTCGATGTGCTCGAACTGAACTGGCGCTGGATCTTTCGACTACCGGTCATCCTCATGCTGGTCGGCGGACTCATCGTCTGGTTCGTCGCCCGCGACCGGCCCAGCGCCCTCGGCTTCGAAGATTTTCCCGATGAAAAAAATCCAGACGGCGACGATGCCACCGAGACGACTACCGAAATCGCCAACACCATCACCGAGACCACCTGGCAACGCTACCGCGCGGCACTAACCAACGGTCGCCTGCTCCTCGCCGGATTCGCCATCGGATTTCAAAATACGGTTCGCTACGGACTGCTCATCTGGGTGCCGGTGTATTTTCTCGGTGAAAATTTCAAGGACGATCCGTCCGGCAAATGGATCAGCATCGCCCTTCCGGTCGGCATGGCGCTCGGCGCCTTGACCAGCGGGTGGGTATCCGATCGATTCTGTGGCTCACGGCGCAGCGGCGTCATCGCCCTGTTCATGATCCTCGCCGCAGCGTCGGCGATGGGCATGTTTCTACTACCTGCCGGCCACCTGCTCGGCGTGCCGATGCTGTTTCTGGCCGGCTTTTTTGCCTACGGTCCGCAATCCGTATTCTGGGCGCTGGCGCCGGATCTGCTCGGCAGGGCGCGTGCCGGCACCGCCGTCGGAGTGATGAATTTTTTCGCCTACGCCATGGCCGGTCTCGGCGAGCCGGTCATCGGCTGGATGGTTCAGCACAATCCTTTCGCCGCCATACCGGGCACAGAAAATGTCGCCCTGGTATTTCCGATCGTCGCGGTTAGCGCCGTGTGCAGCGCCACCCTCGCCCTGTTGATCCGTCGATGAAATCCGCCCGCCTGCAACTTTTTCAAGGCCCGGGCCAGGCCTTCGAAGCTGGCACCGCCCCGCTCCCCGATGAGCTACAGCCCGGCGAAGTGCTGGTCGAAATTTCGCTCGCGACGATCTGTGGCTCCGACCTGCATACCGTCGACGGCCGTCGCACAGCGCCGACTCCCTGCGTGCTCGGCCACGAGGCAGTCGGCCACGTCGCCAGCAGCGAGCGTGCAGGCATTGCCTCCGGCCAGCGAGTCACCTGGACACTGGCCGACAGTTGCGGTCAATGCGATCCCTGCACCCGCTGGCAACTTCCCCAGAAATGCGAGCGCCTGTTCAAGTACGGCCACGCGTCCCTGAACGATGGCAGCGGGCTGAACGGCTGCTACGCCAGCCACATTCTGCTGCGACCCGGCACGCTGATCCTGCCCGTGCCGGACGCCCTTTCCGATGCCATCGCCGCCCCGGCAAACTGCGCGCTCGCCACCATCGTCAACGCTCTGGAGACGCTGCCGGTTCCCTGCGACCGCGCACTCGTGCAGGGCGGAGGTCTGTTGGGTATCTATGCCTGCGCCTGGCTGCGCCACCGCGGCGTTGCCGAAGTGTTCTGCACCGACCTCAGCCCGCAACGGCTGGCCTTGGTCGCAGAATTCGGTGGCATACCACTCGAGCCTGGCGGCAAGATCCCGCCCGTCGATCTGGTCCTCGAAGTGACCGGCAATTCGGCCGTGGT
The DNA here is from genome assembly GCA_037969585.1 of Verrucomicrobiales bacterium. Classification (GTDB taxonomy): domain Bacteria; phylum Verrucomicrobiota; class Verrucomicrobiia; order Verrucomicrobiales; family DEV007; genus JBBKXR01. The sequence goes on along the minus strand of JBBKXR010000173.1, from coordinate 17,284 downwards.
CCCCGCCGGCGTCGAAGCCCTCCGCCCCGGCGGTCACTATGTTTGGGCCGGTATGGTCCATCCCGAAACGCAACTCGATCTGACTGGCGAAGCCGTGCTGCGCAAATGCCTGACCCTGCGCGGCGTTCACAACTACGTGCCTCATCACCTGTCCACCGGCCTCGATTTTCTGGCGCAAAACCACACCCGGCTACCGTTCGAAAAACTCATCAGTCCGGCCCTGCCACTCGACCAGCTCAACGAAGGCCTCGAGCTGACCCGCAGCCGTCAATGGCAGCGCGTCGCCATTCAACCCTGAACATTTTTCACCTCCGTCCGCCCTTCCGTCCCATGTCCTCCCCGCCTCTCTCTCTACCCAGCTACCTCGCCGGCGTCGCCACTACCGGTGATCAATGGATCGACGTCACCAATCCCTGGAACGGTGAAAATGTCGGCCGCGTTGCTTGCATCAATCAGGACCAACTCAACGCCGTCATCGACACGCACCGGGCCGCTTCCGCTAGCGAACCGTTATCAAGATTCGAACGTAGCGAGATCCTCAAAAAAACCCGTGATCTCATCGATGCGCAACGCGAACAGCTCGCCCAACTGATCACCGCCGAAGCCGGCCTGTGCCTGCGCGAGACTCGCTACGAAGTCGGGCGCGCCTGCGATGTATTTTCGTTCGCCGCGATGGAAGCCCTGCGCGACGACGGCCAGACCTTTTCCTGCGACATCGCACACGGCGGCAAGCAGCGCAAAATTTTCACCCTGCGCGAACCCTTGTCGCTGGTTGCCGCCATCACCCCCTTCAACCATCCGCTCAACCAAGTCGCCCACAAACTCGCGCCCGCCATCGCCGCCGGTGCGCCAATGATTCTCAAGCCCTCGGAAAAAACGCCGCTCAGCGCCGTGCGCCTGGTCGAAATCCTCTATGAGGCGGGACTGCCCGGCCACATGCTGAGCTGCATTCACGGCGACCTCGATACCATCACCCGCCCGTTGATCCGTGACGAGCGCGTCGATCTGATTTCCTTCACCGGCAGCGCCGCCGTCGGCAAGGAAATCGCCAGCAGCGCCGGATACAAAAAGACCTGTCTCGAACTGGGCGGCCACTCGCCGATGATCGTGCTCGAAGATGCCGATCTCGAACTCGCCGCGAAACTCGCCTGTGAAGGTTGCTTTCGAAACAGTGGCCAGCGCTGCACCGCCGTGCGCCGGATTCTGGTGCAGAAAAACGTCCTCGCCGAATTCACCGAACGCTTTCTCGACCTCGCCCGCACTTACGTCAGCGGCGATCCCAGCGACGAAGCTACCATGGTCGGCACCGTCATCGATGAGCGGGCCGCTGACGCCTTGGAAAAGGCCGTCCGCGAAGCCGAATCCGCTGGCGCAAAAGTTCTCCTCGGCGGCCAACGCAAAGGGGCCCTCATGCCGCCCACGGTCCTCAGTGAAGTTCCGCGCAGCGCCTACCTCGCCAGCAACGAATGCTTCGGACCACTCGCCCCGATCTTCGCTGTCGACGATATCGATGACGCGATTGAGTTCGCCAACGCCACAGCTTATGGGCTTTCCAGCGCCATCGTCACCAACTCCATGGACGCCGCGATCAAAGCCGTGAAAGGCATCAAAGCCGGCACCGTCAACGTCAACGAAATCCCCGGATATCGGCTTGAGCTGAGCCCGTTCGGCGGGGTGAAGGATAGCGGGTTGGGGATTAAGGAAGGCGTGATCGAAGCGATGAAGTTTATGACAACCGTGAAGACTTTTTCGTTGCCTTGGTGAGCCGTGGCGACCTTGATTCAGAAAATGCCCAAAGATCGATCCCAAATAAGCGGAATCATTGGATACAGCGTTTACCCGATCCTGGCTGTCAGCTCGATACCGCCCTCAGGGTAGAATTTTGATTTCTGAAATCAAATTTCCTTTTGAGTCTGAATAGCGATAGATCGCCGTGACTCCACCTTCCTTATATGCCCTCATTGCAGGCCCGTTGTATTGAGATTCCAACTGAGGACGCATTGCGGATTCTAATTCTTCGGCCGAAAGCGCTTCGACTTCTTCTCCTCTGAGTTCGTAAATATACGTAAATTGCTTACCCGGCCCGGCTTTTACACCAGTCATTACCGTGAACTCATCCAACTGCAGAGGCAGCGTTTTCACCAGTGCTTTTTCTGTCAATCTAAGTGCCTCTTCAATCGACTCAGCCTGTTCGAGGTCCTCTTCGACGGCATCCAGTTCCCCCATCACCTTCTTGTAGGCTGGATTATTGGACACTGCAGGAGGAACCACGGTTGGCACTTCGGACTCGCCCGGACTGAAGTATTCAAAACCATATTTTACTCCGAAAAAAGCGATCAAGCCCACCAGAACCCCGAGGATAGATTTTCCGTTCATCGGATGGATGCTATCAGAAAATCGTCAGAAGCTGACCCATTTTCTCTATTTTTCAGACTCTCGCACTGCCATCTCGCCGACCGGCTGCCACTCCTTCTTCGCGATCGATCGGATCGCTGGCTTGAGTAGTAGTCGGGGATCGGGTCGTCAGTGATCAGCGTCTTCAGGAGACGCTGATAGGCTTTGCCGGCGGGAAGCCCCTGCATGACCAGTTCGGAAATCGGATAAACCTTTGGAATTCCGCTGCACAGTCCCATGTGGCCCAGTATCATCACCGAGCCGTTTTCGGCCGCGTACGATGCGCAGCGCTTGTCTTCTCCCGCTTGCCTCGGCGTCGGACGGTCCCTCTTCAGAGGGGTTGCCGATATGCAGGAACCGCAAAAGACCAGCTCATTGATGAAATCAACATCGCCGCAGGGCCCGGGGTCAGGCAACGAAAAACGATACAAGCCAGAAAGCTAAGCCAATACTTGCCCGACGACCTAACAAGCTTACTTGACTGCCGAACTCTGGCGCGGCAAACAGCGGCACCTGAACCTTCTCTAACTTCGGCCCAAAGGCGGCATCGGCAGTAAGAGGTGAAAAAGGAAATTCCTGGCAGTAAGTTTCTGTGGTCCTGACGCGTGGACCAAGCCAAAACATGAATCATCGATTATTTGTCATCACCGTCGCGGTCGCCATCGGTGGGCTGTCGAGTTCTGCTGCCGACGGGCCGTTCTCGATTGTATCGATGACGCTTGATGACAAAGCGTTGGCGGGAGCCCACGATGTCGAGCTTTCCGGCAATATCGCCTATGTGCCCGGTAAGGAGCAGTCGCTCTCAGTAATCGACATCACTGATCCGGCGAAACCGGAGATTCTCTGGTTCAAATACGACGACGAGATTCGCGATTCGGAAACCGTGCTGCCGGTGGGTGATCACCTGTTACTGGGGACCACAGATTTCCTCACTCTGGATGTGAAGGACCCGAAGAATCCTGTCATCCTCAAGACGATCTCGGATCCGCCGCGCATTGATCGCATCAATGGTATAGTCAAGATCGGCGCCTACGCATTGGCCGCCAACAAATCGGGTTACATCGACGCCTTCGAGATCAGCGACTTGGCGAACCCGGAGTACTTCGGTGCTTTGGAAACCAAGAAAGCGTTCGGCTTGATGTCGCCGCACGACATCGATCGCTACGGCGATCATGTGGTGATCGTAGATCCCAGGGGATTCGTTCCACCGCTTGGCGGGCTGGGTGTTTTCAAAGTGGCGGAAGGTGGAAAAGTGCTCTCGCTTGATCAATGGACCTTGTCGGGAAAAGTCGAAGCGAGGGCCTTGATCGGCGCGAATCGCGTTCAGATGCACGGAGACTTCGCCATCGTTGCTGGCAGTTTCATGTCCGAGGTACGAAAGGAAATCGAAGCCGGTAAGGGCTCGGTGGCCCGCGCTCACATGGCAGTGGTCGATTTATCCGATCCAGGCGAACCGAAGGTCGTCGCCAAACTTCTTTTCCCCGACGAGCGTGGACCGAACGGGTTGACCCTCGCCGGGAAGGTCGCGTTTTGTGCCGGCGGCCAGACGGTGGCGGCTTACGATATCAGTGATCCGAAAAATCCGCAGCTCCTCGTCAGCCAGAGCTTTCCGAAGTACAAGAAAGATGCCAAGAAGAGCGACAACTACCACGATCTGATTTACCGCGACGGCTATCTCTACGTCAGCGCGCAGTGTGACAACGGCTTTTTGATTCTGAAGCTCGACGACGAGCGCATCCGCGAGTTGGCGGGTCTGGGGTCAGGTCCGGGGTCAGGCTAGCTATTCCCATTCTTCGGAGTTGGGGTCGGAGCTTGAAATCGGGCCAGGACTGGGGAGCATAGGCGCTTAGCGCCGATAGCATGAATAGCCGTGGCCTTGCCGAGCTGGTCATGCGCCTGGGGCGCTACTTTGGGCAGAACCCCAATACTGGCTCGACCTGCAAACTGAACATCAGCTGCGCAAGGCCGAGAGCGAGAAAGGCGCGACCATCGCCGCGGAGATGACACCTCACGAAACAGCCGCATAAACGAAAATTAATCACGAAATTCGGATCGGGCCAAGGGTGTGTCCAAATCGAAGTGACCGCAAAGGCAGCGAAAAATAGTGCCGGAGGCATGACGGAAGGTAGCGCGGTGTGAAGGTCGCCCGGCGACCAAGCGCCGGGAAACCTCAAACTACGCCGGCAAGCCCCGGCAGGGGTGATAGAACCGGTCGCGACATCACTGCCACAAGCGGGTTTCTATCGCCCCTGCCGGGACTTCGCCTTTGAGGCTCTTGCCTACCGGTGGCTCGGTCGCTGACACTCCCTTCAACACCGGCTACCATCCATCGAGCCTCCAGCTCTCTCGTTGCCGGCTTATCAAATCGAAATTGACCAGGTCGCAGGGGTGTGGATGCAGGGGCGGGGCGCCACCGAGGGCGCTCCATCAACCCGACTCATCCCGCCATTTTTACGCCAGTTGCAACCCTCCCCCAATCACCTGATATTACCCCAATGAAATCCAACATGGACAGACGCTCGTTTGTGCTCAAGTCAGTCGGCGCTTCTCTGGCCCTGCCCGGCTTGCCCTCGCTGCTTGCCGCGGAGTCGAAGCCTGCCAGCGCAGGCGCACAGGCTGCCGTCCAGGCGACCAAAGGCGCTGGCGTCGGCGCGCGTCGCTTCGTCGGGATTGGAAATCTGCTCGGTTTTCAGCAAAAGCAGTTTTTCCCTGAGACGGCCGGCAAGGACTACGAAGTGACCAACCTGCTCAAACCTCTCGCCGAAAACCGCGAGCGGATGACGGTCTATCACGGGCTCGATCACGGCATCAAGGGAGGCCATTTTGCGGTGCATTCGTTTCTTTCCGGCGTGCTCAACTCGGAGGCGCAAAACCGACCCGAGGGCAATGTTTCGCTCGATCAGTACATGGCGGATGAAGTCGGCATGCACACGCGTTTTCCATCGCTGACCGTTGGCTCGGAGGGCGGCATTCACGGCGGCTGCCAGATCGCCTGGACCAAGTCCGGGGTGCGCGTGCCACCGATCACCGGCCCGGCCGATCTATTCGAACGACTTTTTGTCACCGATTCGAAAGATCGACAGGTGCAGCGGGTTGAGGAAAATCACCTGCAATCGTCGATTCTGGATTCGGTGCTGGAAGATGCCAATCGATTGGCGAAACGCGTCAACAGCGAGGACAAGCAAAAGCTGGACGAGTATTTCAGTTCGATTCGCGACGTCGAAAAACGTCTCGAACTGCGCAAGCGTTGGGCGAGTCATCCGAAGCCGGGCGCGCCTTTTGAAAAACCCGCCGATGCCAACACGGTCGACGATTTGCCAATGCTCTATGAGCTGATCACCCTGGCCCTGCAAACCGACTCGACACGGATCGCGACTTTGGAGATCGGCGGCAGCTTTCTGCCCCAGAATCTCGGCATCGACAAATCGTATCACGGACTGTCTCACCACGGTAACGACGAGGAAGCGATCAAACATCTGATCACGCTGGAGACGTATCAGATCACCCAGTTCAATAAATTCCTGACCCGGCTGGCAGCCATTCAGGATGGCGACAAGACGCTGCTCGATTCGACGTCAGTCCTTTTCGGCAGCGGCATGGGCAACGCCGCATCGCATCACAACAACGACCTGCCGGTGGTTCTTGCCGGCGGCGGCTACGCCCACGGGGAGTTCAAGAAGGTTGAGTCGAAGGGCATCAACAAGGTGCCACTTTGCAATCTGTTCCTCGATATCGCTCAGAGCATGGGCGTGGAGACCGATGCCTTCGGCACCAGCACCGGCACGTTTGCCTGAGGACACTGGCGATGAATATTCGGATATTGTGGAGCGCAGCGATCCCGCTGCTCGCTACCTCGACCGCGCACGCTGACGAAGCGGCCGCCGAACGGGTGATGTTCGACTTTGTCGGCAAATACTGCCTGGAGTGTCACGATTCGGCACTCGCAAAAGCGGATCGGGATTTCGAGGAGTTCGAATTCCCTCTGCAGACCGAAGCGGATCTGATCGCCGCGAAAGAGATCATCGATCAGATCACGCTGAAAGAAATGCCGCCGCACGACAAAGCGGACCAGCCGAGCGATGACGAACGCTTGCAAGTCTTGCGCGCACTGCGCGAGGGCATGGAACTGGCGCGCGGCAAGGTGGAGAGCACCGGAGCGCGAACGGTGATGCGACGCCTCTCGAACGAGGAATACGAGAACACACTGAAGACGCTGTTCGGTCGGCGCATCGATACGCTGGGACTGACTGCCGATTTTCCCAAGGAAAAAACCAGCGGCCACATCGATACCATCGGCGCCTCACTGATCACGTCCGGATTTTTGCTCGATCAGTATTTTCAAGCGGCCAACCGCCTGGTCGAGGCGCGACTCGGACGAGCGGAGACAAAGCCACAGTCCTGGCACTTTACCGACAACTTCCAACAGTATGAAGAACTGACCGGCTCGCATAAATCCGCGTTCAACTTCGAGTTCCTGTGCCTCTACGAGCAGCCCAACACGGACACCAGGCAAGGCGGCTACGGCCACATCGAGGACTTTCTCAAAGGCGTGCCGGTGTCGGGCCTTTACGAGATCAAAGTGAATGCCAAGGCAATGCATCGCTTCACTCACTACGATCCGAAAATCTTCGGCATCGATTTTTCCGAGCCGTTCCGTCTCGCAGTCATACCCGGCGACGCCACTAAGGGGCACATTCACTATCCGCAATCCGTGGAACCCATCCTCGCTGAGGCGCTGGTGCCGGATGAGGACTTCACATGGATCACGTTTCGAGTCTGGCTCGAAGGCGGGCAGACCCCGCGCTTCATTTTTCCGAACGGCCCCTACGAATCGCGAGCCTCGGTGATCAAGATCAATGCCGATTACAAAGACGAGTTCGAAGGCGTGAAGTCAGTCAGCGGAGTCGGTCGCGCCCACATTTTGAAGCAGGGTGAGCTGCCTCACATCCGCATTGCCGAGATCAAAGTCGACGGACCGATTGCCGAAAAAGGCGGTGGCATCGAGGAGCTGACCGTTTTTGGCGAGCAGGGATTTCAGGCCGACAAAGCGCTCGAGCAACTCTACGCCTTCGCCAAACGCGCCTTCCGCAGACCGCTCAACGAGGCGGATCGTGCGCAGATTCAGAAGACTTATCAAAAGCGGGTCGACGAAAAGGCGACGCCACGAAAGGCTGCGCTCGATACGCTGAAGATGATTCTTTGCTCACCGTCGTTTCTATACTTGGCAGAGATAACCGACGAGAAGGAAAGCAAACTCAGCGCCTTCGATCTCGCGTCTCGACTTTCCTACGCACTTTGGGCCGCGCCGCCCGATGGGAAATTGTTCGCCCAAGCTGAAGCGGGAAAACTGAGTGACCCGAAAATATTGCGCGCCGAGATCGAACGCATGCTCGGCGATGAGCGATCGAATCAGTTCGTGAATCGATTTCTCGACAGCTGGCTGAACCTTCGCGATCTCGGCCAGCAACCTCCGCCGCGCTCGGCCGCGCGATCGTATTACGCCGAGGACCTGCCGGCATCGATGAAACAGGAGGCGCGATTGTTTTTCCGCAACCTTCTCGACACGAACGGACCGATCAGCGATTTCCTCGATGCCGACTACACCTTTGTCGACAAGAAGCTGGCGACGCACTACCAACTTCCGCAGCAGGATGCCCTGCGCCTGGCGGACGGTTTTCGTCGCGTCAGCATCAAAGGCGAGAAACATCGCGGAGGCGTTCTGGGCATGGCCGGCGTTTTGACGGTGAGCGCCAACGGCGTCGAGACTTCGCCGGTGACGCGTGGCGTCTGGGTATGGGAAAACATTCTCGGTGTCACCCCTCCCCCGCCACCGGACGAGGTCCCGGCCATCGATCCCGATACTCAGGGAGCGACAACGATTCGCCAGAAGCTGGAAAAGCATCGCGCTGACAAGGCTTGCGCCGAGTGTCATCACAAGATCGATCCGCTTGGCTTTGCGCTGGAGAACTTTGATCCGATCGGGCGCTATCGCGTCAACTATCCGAAGCCGGGCAAAGCGGAGGCGCAGAAGATTGATCCTTCAGGGAAGTTTTCGTCGGGGGAATCGTTCAAGAATTTTCAGGAGTTCAAACGCACCCTGCTGACCACGCGCAAAGATGCCTTCGCCAGCCATCTGATTTCCGAGTTTCTCGCGTTCTCAACCGGTCGCCACATGGAGCCGATCGATCAGTTTGAGATCGAAGACATTCGTAAGGCCGTGGAGAAGGATAAGTATGGCCTGCGCACGCTGATCATCGAATCGCTGACCAGCGAGATCTTCCGCTCGCGGTGAATCGAGCGCTACGGGTCCACGGTCTTGCGAGACCGAGGCTAGTGTTCGACCAAGCCTAAACTGTCGCGTAGCGACCAGTCTGGGTAGACGTGGGTTTCAACCCACGTTCCCGCGAAGCAGGAATGGGCGTCACGTAATGACCGCTCTGACAGGGAATGACCGCTACGCTTGCCGTTGCAGAGCGGTCGCTACGCGACGCATCACCACTCCAGCAGAGTATCGGGGGATAGATCCCCCGACTATCAAGACCGGTCCCTACGGGACGGTTGCTTATGTCACTTTAGATAGACACGAACACTAACGACCTGCGCATTGAGTGATTTCTCAGACAGGGGCGGCATTCTAGAAGACAGTTCGGGATGCCCCGATTCTTGATTTGTCTCGCGATTCTCACCGTCGCCACTTTTGCAACCGCCTCTGAGCCAATGGGCTGGCATGATCTGCTGAGTCGCGAACAACCCAAGCCAGATGAAACGATTTCCTACGGTGACGCTCGCCTGCAGGTCATCGACGTCTGGAAGCCAGCGGGCGACGATCCGGCTCCAGCGGTGATCATGCTTCATGGCGGCTGCTGGCAGACGCGATACGCGAGGCGCGACATCATGAACTGGATCGCGGATGATTTGCGCAAGCATGGCGTCGGTGTGTGGAACATCGAATACCGCGCCGTCGATAGCGGCGGTGGCTATCCCGAAACCTATGAAGATGTCGGCAGGGCAGCGGATCTGTTTTTCGAAAAGGCGCAGGACTATGGGCTGAAAAACGACAAGGTGATCGCCATCGGTCATTCGGCGGGAGGACATCTGGCGCTGTGGCTGGCCAATCGTCCGATGCTGCCGAAAAACGAAGCTCTGCGCGGCGAGAACCCGGTCGTTCTCGATCTAGCGATCAGTCAGGGCGGTCTCCCCGATCTTCGCGAGGGCGCGACGCGTGACGGTCATCCGTGCGGGACGGATGCGCCGCAACAAATGTCAGGCACGAATCTGACTCTCACTTCACCGCCGGAAATGGTGGTCGGCAAGGCGCGTCAGGTGCTGTTTCACAACAGCGAAGACGGCATCGCCCCACCCCGCTACGCTCGCGATTACATCGATGCGCTGGCCAGGAAAGACACCAAAGTGGAATTGATCGAGACGCCTGCCGAGGGACACGTTGAACTGATCGCTCCGGAAAGTAAGAGCTGGGCAAAGCAACGCGCCCTGATTCTCAGCGAGCTGGGTCTGGAGTGATCTGCGACATCTAGCCTGCCCTCTTGACGCGACCTGAATAGTCGCCACACAACAGCCTGAGGTTTCAACCTCGGGAACGTGTGGTTTCCGCAAGGTGCCTTCAGCACCTGAGCCTGGCCTCCCGCTGAATATTGGGAGATACAGACCCGTCGTATTTCTTATCCGCCGCTCTTCAGGTAAGCGATCAGGTCGGCCATTGCTTGCGGAGAAATGGCACCTTCCAGACCATCGGGCATCAGTGACAAACCGGTGGCGCGAATGGCTTCGATGTCGGTTCGCAGAATGGTCTCGCGAATGCCGCCGGGCTGCACCACTTCGAGACTGGCGGCGGACTCGTTGGCGATGACGCCGACCAGCGTGCGCTCGTCGCTGGTGGTGATGGTGTAACTGACGTAACGAGGTTCGACCGCCGCGTTGGGGTCGAGGATGGCGGTGACAAAATCTGACGCGCTCTTGTTGTAGTAGGCTTTGAGATCGGGGCCGACCACCAGGCCCTGCCCGAGGTAAGAGTGACACACGGCGCAGGCGGTCTTAAAAACTTCGGCGCCCTTGACGGCATCGCCGGTCAAGTCGGCAACGCCCTGGTAATTCGCCACGACGGCGGCTCTCTGGCTGCTGTCGACAGGCGGAAGCAAGGCGGTGGCTCGCTGGCGGATGACGTCATTTTTGTGAGCTACGAGCGTTTGGCGGTTGGCGGCGCTCAGTTCGGCGGGACTGATCACTTCGTCGGCGACGGCTTGCAACAGGCGCGAAGTCCATGCATCACGCGCTAACAGCGTCGTAATAATCGAAGCGCGTATCGACGGAGCGCGCCGTGCCCAATCGCTGAGCATGGCTTCCGCCGCTTCGGGGCCGGACGCTCGAGCGAGCATGGCGAGCGCCGTCTTTTGAACTGCATCGCTGACGACCACGCCTCCCGCCGGCTTGAGGAAATCGGCGAGCAGCGCAAGGTCGCTGGCGGCATCGTTGAAGCCGCGACCGAACAAGCGCAGTGCTGCCTCCCGGTCGGGATCGGGCGCTTTATCGTCGGCGGCGATGCGATGTGCAGCCTCAAAAAGCGGGCGCACTTTTTCGGCGCTGCTCAGTGATGCCAATTCGATCTTGCGACGATCGAGCGCGTCGAGCACCTGCGCCATGCCGACCATTTGCCAGGCGAGGGAACGGTCGTCCAACTCCGACGCCAGCACGCCCATCAATCGATCGAACTTCGCTGGTGTCGTCGCGGTAGCAGCGGCCGTGGCGATGAGGGCCGTGATCATTTGCGTGCGGCCCGCGGCTTTTGGCGGAGTCGCCATGACCGGCTCGAGAATCTCCAGCGGTCGGTGCACCGACGAACTGACCAAGGCGCCGCGGAACCAAGTGTCGCCCATGTCATCCGCTGCGAGCTGACCGATCGCCTGAGCCGCGCGAGGGTCATTCCATTCGCCAAGACTCAGCGCCAGTTGATAACGAACCGCAAAATCGGGATCGGTGAGCAAGGCCAAGCTGGCTTCAGTGAGTTCCGGTGTTGTGGCCAGACGGGGGGCGACCAGACGCAGCGCATGACGCCGCACGTGAGCGTCCGAATCCCCAAGCGCCGTGATCAGCTCCGGCGTCGACAGCATTTCCAAACCGTCGAGAATGGCGAGCGCCTGAACCTTCACCGCAGGCCATTTGCTGCTGGCGGCAAGTTTCGCCAGCGGCTGACTCAGTGATTCGGTCTGCTTGTGATTTTGCAGCAACACTTGGTGCACCAGATCGCGGGTCGTGCCGTTCGGCGTGTCGAGCGCCGCAACCAGGGCGACGCCATCGAGCTGGGTCAGGTCCTGCACTTTGCGCAGTTTGGTCGCCTCGGGCACCAGCCGATAAATGCGGCCCATGCCCTCGCCCGCACGTGCGTTGATTTTTGCCAAACGATCGGCCGGGATCCAGCGTGTGTGTTCAATGACGGCACGATACATATCGACGATATAGAGCGCCCCATCGGGACCGGTGCGGATCTGCACGGGTCGGCTCCAGTTGTCGAAGGAAGCGAAAAATTCCCGCTCCTTTTCGCCATCCGGACGCTTCACCGCGAAGGTCGCACCTTTCGCTTCGAGCTGATAGCGACGCACCAAATTATGCGCAGTTTCTCCAATGAACGCGTTGCCGACGAAGTCAGGTCCGAGCAGTTCATCGCGATAAATACCGAGCCCACAGGCAGAGGTGATGTTGCCCTGCGAATCGGGATTGTTGAATCGCTCCAGCGGTTGGCTGATGGCGTTCAAGCTCGCTTCAGATTTTTCCGGCAGATAGTGACTCGGCCCCGGCGCGGTCACGTGCGGGTTGCGCTGCACCTCCTGTTCGGGCAGTGGAAAGTGGTAGATCCAACGACTGTTGCTGCACCCGAACCAGTTATCCCAGTCGTCGCGCACGCGTCCCTGCTGGGTGACACCGGAGACGAGCTGGAATTCCAATGTCTCCGGATGAAAGCGCACGTCGCGGCCGCGGATGTCGATAACCTCGCCGGTTTTCTCGTTGCGTATGTTGCCGCCGAGCAGGCCGTTGGCACCGTGAATCCAGTTGTCGAGACCGAGCGCCAGACTGTTGATGCGTGCGTTGTAGTTGTCGGTGTGAAATCCGGTGAAACGCTTCTCGACCAGATCCGCTTTGCCGTCGCCAGTGGTGTCTTCGACGTAGAGAATGTTGGGCGCGGCACAGACGTAGGCACCTTTGCCCCAGCAAGTGATCCCGGTGGGAAACGGAATGCCTTCGAGAAGCAGGGTCGACTGATCGTAGCGGCCGTCGCTATCCTGGTCGGTGAGGATTTTCACTCGTCCGCCCGGCTCATAGTTGCCGCCCATGCCATTCGGGTAATCAGGCTGCTCGACCACCCACATTCGCCCCTGAGCATCCCAATCGATGGCTACCGGATCGGCGACGAAGGGTTCGGCCGCCGCCAACTCGACGACCAGACCGAGATCGTCGCGTGTCTTGATCGTGGCAAGGGAATCGGACGGCGATTTCGGTGGTGTATCAGCCTCGTAGCTTGCCAGAAACTGATCGGGCAGGACCTCGTGCACTGCCGCGATGATGAGTTCCTCGACACCTTCCGCGAACTTGGCCGGCTGATCGTAGTAGACCATCGCGCTCTCGCCTTCGTAACCGCCCTCACTCAACACTTTGCGCGAAGGGATGTAACACGGCGCCGCGTTCGAGTAGCCGTTGACCCACATCCGGGCACCGTCGAACTCCGTTTTCAGCCGCAACTGATAATCGACCGTGACTTCACCGGGCAGAAACACCATCGCCAGATCATCGCCAAAGGTCCACGCCTGCACCTGATACGGCACCGCTTTCGCCAGAGCCTCGCCGCGGTCGAGGCGCTCGAGATTGCGCTTCGCCGCGTAGGCGACGTTCTGTCGTTCCGATGCCGCCATCACCTGCAACTCTTCCCGCGACGGCGGCGGCGCCAGCGGTAGGGAAATGTCTTTCATCTTCGATCGAATCGTACCGCGCACGGAAGTGCGTTCGGCGCCCAACAAACGCGACACCTCGGCGGTGATTTCCTCACCGTGCTGAACGGCGTGCTCCAATGTGCCACGCGGAATCGGATTCATGTCCGCGCCACAACCGATACCAATCAGCGCGACGACACCCGGATGATCGCGCTCGATCCCGACCATGGCCGTGCCCGGCCAGTCGCCGTGCACCTTGTTAAAACTGAGCGTCGTCGCGTGGCAGGCGTAGTTGGCAAACACCGCACGCAGCTTGTTACCTTCCGCACTGTGCACGAACAGCACCGGCAGCGAATGATCGACCGGACCGCCCCACAGCCCACGCCGATTGCGGGCGAAACCGGCACTGCCGACGCCCATCGAGATTCGCGACGGCTTGCGCTCAGCCAAGGCGGCGAGCGCGACCTTTTCCATGTGGTCCAGCAACTCGCTAGAGTAGCGATCGATGTTCTTCTGATGCGCAGTCGGAACGTCAGAACTGAAAATATTGACCAGCGCCCCCTTAAGGCAGGGCGCGGCGTGCGTATGCGAAAAGCAGATCGCCAACCGGTCGGGCTCAATGCCGGCTTTTTTGAGCAGACGCTCGCCGAGTTCGCGGCGCATCGATGCAGGAATACCGCAATTGTCGACCGTGATCAGCACCGCAGCGCCCCGCGCGTCATCGTCTGCTCCGATGGCGATCGCTTTGGCCCAGATGGCTTGCGAGACTTCTTCAAACTCCTCGCGACGATTGCCGTAACCGCTCAAGCGCACCGGATGAGTCGGCGTGATGTCTACCTTGGCAACTCCGACGGAGTGAACATCGGAGTCGGAGCTTTTCTCCACCGCCAACACCAGCGAAGGCAGGAGGCAAAGAGCGATCAGGTAAGCGAAAGGCGAGGTCCAGATTTTCATCGTCACAGTGTCGTCAGGTAATCGCTCCAGTCTCCGGTAAACCATCGTCGGCAACAATTGCTGCTTCGCGTCCCTGAATTCGCTGGTGACGGACCCCTCTCCTTGCAAAGCCATCGATCCTCGCCTCTGTTTTCGCCATGAGCGAAAGGACCTGCCCGATGTGCGAGATGAACGATCTTCTGGAACACCCAGAGATCTACGAATGTATGACCTGCGGACACGAATGGGACCGCGAAGAGGAAGCGCGTATCGTCAACGACGCTCACGGTAATGTCCTCGCCGACGGCGACATTGTCGCGATGGTCAAGGACCTGAAACTGAAGGGCTCCTCCCAAGTTCTCAAGCGTGGCACCAAATCGAAATCCATCCGGCTGGTTGATGGTGACCATGAGATCGATTGCAAAATGGATGGCATCTCGATCGCACTGAAGGCTTGCTTCGTTAAGAAGGTGAGCGACTGAGCGGCGCTGCCATGCCTGTGTCCACCAAGCTGAATCGACGTAACAAATACTATCGACACAGATTCCCGGAATGGTAAGCTTCATTCAGCGCTGTTTCCTGCACCCGGCCTATTCGACCTGATGAAAACCCCTACGACTTACCCCCTCTCGCCTCGACAACTCGCGCTGCTGCCACTTCTCATGGCGACATTTCTTGTCGCCGGCTTGCCCACGGCTGCCGATGCGGGACCGCGAATCAAAGATTCACGCCTTGAGCGCAGCAAGGAAGATGTGCGCGAACCACTCTTCAGCGAGTGGATGGATCCGGCTAAGATCGGCGGCTTCGTAGAAGAACAGGGCAGCTTTCCGGTGTATCAGGAGATCAACCGCAAAGGTGAATCGCGTGTGCTTCTGGTCAGCGATGGCAAGCGGTCGCGTTATTACTACTACTACCGCCTTTCAGAGGAAGTATTGGTCAGGCGGAATCTGGAACTTACCGCCAAAGGATACAATTTACTGACGCTTTCCGAAGATGCCGACGGGTACTTCACCGGGATCTGGATCGTGAGCGAAAACTTTGCTGCCTATAAAAAGAAGCTCAACGAACTCGGCATCAGTCTGGCGACTCTCGAAGAGTAGATGCCTTGATTTTTCGCACCCGAGCCCATTACCGCCGAAACTGAGCGAAGCGCAGCCGGTTATCCGAAAGATCGCGAAGTTACTGAGTGAACTCTGGCCGGGCCGCTACCCCGTCGGCATTGTTGATGAGAAACTGGCGCTGCTTTTCATTGATCGAAAACGAGTCAGCGTCCTCGGGGTTGTCGTAGTGCCAGTCGAAGCGAAACAGTTTCAAATCGTCGACAACACTCTCGATTTTTGCTGCCGCCATCCACTGCAGGAGAATCGATTCGCTGCGCGCGTGATTGCAAAACAGATAGTCAGTGATGTGATGAATCGCGCGAAATTTGATCACCTCGTTGAAGTCGCGTTCACCGAAATCATTGCCGCAGCCGAGCGAGATGATCACCACCTGTGCATCGGGTTCCGCCTGCTTGATTCGCAGCACCTCAATTGCGGCGAGCGCAACTGTCGTGTTTTGCATTCCCTGGCCACCATCGGCCCAAACGGCGCCCTTCGTTAGGTAACCACTGCCGTCAGCGCGAAGCTGACGAACCTGAACATTCGGCGCGGCCAACTTGCCGAAGTAGACCGCCGCCGATAGCGCCGATGCGCTGATCGCATCGATCAGTTGAATGTCCCTGGTGTTTACCGCACTGTCCGGATCACCGTGATTACGCAGGAATATCGTGCGCTTGGAAACCAGATCGTAACCGGCGAGGATGACCGTGGGTCGAGCCGACATCTCCCCAAGTCTAACGGTCTACGGGTAGTCCCCGTAGCTATCGACCATGCGGATCATTTCTGCCTGAAACAGCTCACGGTTGAGTTTGTTCTGAAAAATCGGAGCCCACGGCAGACAGTTTTCTTTTTCAAAAAGTTCGCAGGCGCGACCGGGATAGAAATTCGCCAATTCCTCACCGGGAATTCCCGCAGCGACGCCACCGGCGATGATCGCGCCGGTACTTGTGCCACTGATAACGGATAGTACGTCACGCAGTTTGCCATTCGAAAATCCACGCCCTTGTTGCAGCGCCGCTTCAACCTTCTCCACCAACAGCGCTGATGTGATGCCCATGATGCCACCGCCGTCGACCTGCAAAATCACGTAGGTTTTCTTGTTGAGATCGAGCCGCTTCGCCCGCTGGGAATTAAAATCGCTGCCCTCAATTTTTGTCAGCGACTCCGGGTCTTCGAATTCTTGAAAAGCGGCAAGGCCGAACTCCGACTGCTCGTGATCGTACTGAACGGCAGGCCCGACTGCGTCATAGATTGACGTTATCTGAGCACGACCGACCGCACAGACAGCCATCGGTAGAAGAATAGCACGGACGGCATTTTCAATGATTCGAAGTCGCTAAAACATCCGGTGAACTGGCGACCACGCCACTCTGCGATCTGCCGAATCGGCGTCAATCTATTCGTCTTTCACCCTCGTTGCTCGTTTACTCCAACCTCAGTTCCGAATTTACCAGAACTACTCACTCCGCTAGGCTTGGGTTCACCGTTATGATCAAGGAACTCGCCTTCATCGCCACCACGTTCGCTTTCTCGCAACTTGCCAGTCCCGCATCGGCTGACTTGCCAACACGTAGTGAATTATTGAAAGAGAATTATGACGAAGAACGAGCCAAGGGGCTGATCTCTCTCAACCGACGCTATATCGAGGATTTTGAAAAAGAACTTCATGCCCTGACTCAGGCAGCCAAGCTCGATGAGGCCACCGCGCTCCAGCAGCACATCAAAAGTCTTAGAGCAGAGATCGAAAAACTGGAACAGGACCGGGCGAAAGCGAAATCCATGAGCGGGAAGGAGATCGAAGAGGATGACGCTTCACTCCTCGTTGATAAATCCATCGGCTATCCCGCCTCCGAAGATCCCGCCGCTCTTTACTACTTCTCGTTTCAAAAAGATGGCGCAGCACTGTGGCTAGGGACCAAG
>JBBKXR010000172.1:0-38271 GCA_037969585.1 Verrucomicrobiales bacterium | reverse complement strand
CCCGCTCAGATTCCCGAATCATGAAGCGCCTGCCGACCCGCGACGAAGTTCACGGCCATGTCTCTGATGTCGGTGGACCTACGTCCGGGCATCCCTTCTGCATCACTTACAGCTCCAGCGGCACGAAAGTTCCTCTGCAGGAGTGGACCCTGGTCGCGATGACCTTCGATGGCAAAGCCAGCCGAGTTTATGTGAACGGTCAATTTGTCGCTGAAGAAGGCTTTAATCCCTACCCGTTGAAAGGTGGCCTGTTCAACGGTAACGCCGACTTCACAGTTGGCGCGGTGCATCGCGGCGGAGAGATTGGAAATTACTTAGACGGTGAGTTGGATGAACTGGCGATCTATTCGCGGGCATTGACGGAAAAGGAATTGCTGGCGCTGGCGGCAAAAATCGAACGCTAGTGCAGCCCGTCCAGTAATCTGCATTTTGTGATAAATATTGTAAGCACTTAGAACTTGCCGCTTTGCGGTCTTAGGGAATTTAAACACCGCCTGTTTGCCAATTTTTGCGTTGCTCGTCGGTCGCGAAGCCCGCTTCGCGTTGCTCTCAGCCTCCCGGCTCGCCCCTTCGGGCTGCACGGCGTGCAGCCTATGTTGTTCCACTCCATTCTCCTCGCGCCTCGAACTTGACGAGTAACGGCATTTCATAAAACGCATTCTGCACGACGGACTGCGCCAGCCTGTCGCCACGCTTTTAGAAGTAGGCGGCAGCTCGATGATCTGCCCGGTGATGCGGTGGCGTAGCGTCAGCGCTGATCAGGGGAAGCAGGCGATGGGGTTTGGCCGGAAGACCATTGATTTGAAGTTGCGTTCTTTAGCCCCGTCCGGGGCTTTTCCCGGGATGATTTGGTTATCCGGTGGCTCGGTCGCTGGCGCTCCCTGCAACACCGGCTACCAGCTTTCGAGCCTCCGGCTCTGGCACGGTCGGTGTTTCGAGTCTCTGTGCTCTTCAACCGGTTACCTTTCGAGCCTCCGGCGCTGGCACCGTCCACCTGTCGAACCTCCTCATCTTGCACGCTTATTGGAACCTCGGAGATAGGCATCGCAAACAAAACCAAGGTCGGCGAGGCGCAATTCGAATCGTCCCGAGGGTGGACCGGGAACGGAACCACTTCCCGTGACACCGCAAGCAGGAAGCTCCTTGCCGGGTTTTTGGTTGCCTTGAAAAGCGTGCGCAGGCAAACGTTTCTAAACCGACTCGATGTGGAGATCGAATCGACGCCGCTATTCCACCAACAAATCTATCCGGCGGGTATTAAAGTGAATCAGCGAGTCGGCTCCGACTTTACGGAGTATTTCTTCCACGCGGCAAAAGCCATGCTATTCCCATCATCCGTTGATTCTTGTCGCTTGTGGCCCACCATCGAGTGGCCGAAGGATGTGTTCTCATGGATACCTATTTTGAAACGCTTGGGCGCACCGTCCTGGAACGGTGGCGACAGCAGAATTTCTCGCTCGAAGTGTTTCCGGAGCTTGCCCGGATCGCCATCGATGAAGCGCCGCCGTCTGAAAACGTCGATCTTGAGGAGATGATTCACGAGTTCCTCAGCAACGACGAGCAACCTTTTCAGAGTCAGTCCGGATTCGGTCAGCCCGAGTTGGTGGCTTTTAATCATCCGCGTTTCTACATTCAGATTCTGTTCTGGATGGAGGGCACCACCGACATCCATCAACACGAATTCTCCGGCGCATTCCATGTCCTGCAGGGATCCAGTATTCATACCGAATTCGATTTTGTGAAAGCCCGCTCGGTGACGCCGCATTTACGCATCGGCGACCTGCAGATGAAGCAAATCGCGCTGCTCGAAACCGGACGCACCGTCGCCATCACCTCCGGCCGGGAATGCATCCACTCGCTGTTCCACCTCGATACGCCCTCGGTCACGGTGGTGGTCCGCACTCACCACGATCCCGGCACCGGGCCGCAGTACAACTATCTGCCACCGCACATTGCGATCGATCCAGTTTATGCGGATGCTCTGACACTGCGGCGCAAGCAACTGCTCGACGTGCTCGAAACGGTCGACCATGGCGATTACGCAAAATTCGTCGGTGAAATGGTCGAGAGCCTGGACTTCGAGCGCGGCTTCAACCTGCTGCTGCACACCATGAGCCACCTTCAGGTTCTCGACGAGTGGGACGCCGTGTTGGCGACGTTTCAAAAAAGGCACGGGGAACTCGCCACGGGAGTTCCCGACACTCTGGCCGAATGCCTTCGCCGGGAAACCATCGCCGGGATGCGCTACCACGTAGACGATCCAGACCATCGCTTCTTTCTGGCGCTGCTCATGAACGTGTCGACTCGCAAAGACATCGACGCTCTCATCACTGAGCGATTTCCCGATCAATTACCGATCGAGACGATCCTCGGCTGGGCGGAAGAGTTGATCGAGCCGACCGATTTCGGCCTCACGCTTCTCGATGCCGCCTTCCCTGAAACCCTCGACGTGGCCATCGGCGCGCAGTCCGGTTTACTCATCGATGGGCTTCGACACGCGCTCGAGGGGGAGGTCTCGCTACGTAAAACGCTAAGCGCAGAGCAATCCGAGATCCACGCCGTCCTGATCGGCTCCTGCCTGCGGCCGCTGTTTTTGTAGAGGCGAGGCGTAAATTGGCGTTCGAACCGGTCTAGACGGCAGCGGCGAAAAAAGGCGCGGACGGAAGTTGGTAGGAAGGCTTTGTAAGCCTTCTCGAGCGTCGTGCGAGTTTGCCCCTATCGCAAAATGCGCAAGCTGAATGAGGCATGGCACACTCATTCCCTTCGCCAACGCAACGGGGACGGGATGCAATCCCAGCCTACTTCTGACAGTTTCGATTTGGCCCAACACTGGCTACTTGTCGCCAGACTGGCGCATGGCGCCGGTTCCAGCGTGGCCTGATGAGCTGGAGATGCCACTGCCGGAATTGCCGCCGTCCTTGCGCTTGGAGCCTCCTTCGGAGATTTCAACCTCGCCGGCTTCGACCAGCTTGACCACGGCAGGGGACGCGGCTGCTTTCGGGGTGATCTGTCCGGATTTTGCCGGGCCCAGGAAGAGCTTCTTACCGGCAGGAAGGGGAACACTGAGCGGCTTTTTGGTTTTGTTGGTGATTTCCATGATGTTGAGGGAGGTGGCAAGATAGCATACGGGGAGGCAGGCTGGAGCGGGTAATTTGTGTGAAAGAAAACTGCTGGAGAAGGGGCATATTGATAGCGGCGTGCAGGAAGAATTGTTGGCTGAAGGCGAACTCCGATTGATTTGGAGGGGGGAGCCGTAACCCGTTACTTGTAGCCTGAGTCTGATCCCAAATTCCGCTACCCTGATCATCTCGATTTTTGTGAAGTGTCTTTCGCTCCTGCCGGCCGCCGGTCTGTCAGAATCGATGGTTGGCTTTGATGTGAACGTTGTTACCATGGCCGCTGCCCGACGCGCTTCCATGACCCAAACGAAGACTGACAGCCTCCTGCTCTTGTTTCTCCGTATCGGTGCGTTTGGTTGCTTCGCCGCCTGGGCGTGGGTGCATTTTTACTGGGAAGGGCCGTATGGGATCTTGCTCTGGCAGGATGGGACCTACGCTTTGGCTGAGCGGTTGGGCATCAGTTGGGAGGAATTTGTCGGCACGGGTGCCGATGACGGTTTCGTTCAGAAATGGCTCGCCCGGGTCGGCTGGCTCTATCTGATTTGTGGCATTCTCACCCTGACGGTGCGCAAAAAGTCGTCGATTCAAATGGCGATCCTCATCGGCGGCAGCGGGCTGCTGGTCGTGTTGAGCTATGCCAAATACCTGTCGGCGCAGCGGCAACTGCCCATGTTCGTTGAGCATGGTGGGCAGATGCTCATCCCGGTCATCCTCGTTCTGGCGCTCGCGGTCGGCGTTCGCCATCGCGCCACGGTGATCACTGCCACGGTCGCGGTGATCATGACCTTTGCCGGCCACGGCGCATACGCTCTTGGCTATCACTGGCCCACGCCGGCGAATTTCAACGGCATGACGACGCTGATTCTGCATGTCGAATCCGGGACGGCTCGAGGTATCTTGCAGGTCGCGGGCGTATTGGATCTGCTGGTCTGCGTCGGACTGCTGATTCCGGTTCCCCTATTGCGGCGAGGGGCGGCACTTTACGCTGTCGTCTGGGGCTTTCTGACCGCCATCGCCCGTCCCGTCGCCGGAATGTCCATGGACTTGAATTTTTGGGGAGCTGATCAATTTGTGCACGAAGCGGTGCTGCGCGCTCCACACTTTATGATCCCACTGTACTTGTTTCTGGTTTGGAAAAAATCGCCTGCTACTGACACGCTGCGGAATGCCGCAGTGGTCGGCAAGGAGTCTGCGGAGCCGCAATTGGTGGGCTGGTAGCTCGAACCTTTTTACTGACAAAATCAAAACCAACGCTGACAATCACGTATGAAATTCCAACGATTTCTCACCATTTTTTGTGCCGCCCTGATGATGGTCGGTGCCGCCACCGCTCAGGACAAGGGCAAGAATGCCAACGGCAAGGCGAAAGGAAAAGGCAAAGGCCGCGCCATCCTCGAGATTCCCGAAGTCGCCAACAAGGACATCATTTGTTTTGCGCTCTACACCGTCAGTGACAAGACGCTCAAGCTGACCGCTCAGCTGTATCCAATTCCTGAAGGAGCCACGAAAACCGTTCGCCTCGAAATCGAAAAGGACGGCAAGTGGGTCGAAATGGCCAAAACCGAAGCCATTGAGCGAGGCTGGACCGCACCGTTCCGCGTTGAAAACTGGGATGATACCCAAACGCAGAAATATCGCGTGCTGCACGGCACCGAAGCCAGCTACGAGGGCAGCATTCGCAAAAACCCGATCGATAAGGACGAAATCATCGTTGCTGGATTTACCGGCAATTCCATTCACCCGGCTCACGGCGGAGACATCTCGCGTCAGGATCTGATCGATAATGTCAAAAAGGTCGACGCCGACGTGCTGTTCTTCTCTGGTGATCAGGTCTACGACCACAACAAACACTACGCTGCCTGGCTTAAATTCGGCCGTGATTTTGGCGAAATCATCAAGGACCGCCCGACGCTTTGTCTGCCTGATGACCACGATGCCGGCCAACCCAATCTCTGGGGCGAAAGCGGCAAAGTGTCGACCCTGTCGGGAGCCGCTGACGGCGGTTACTCCCAGCCCGGCGATTACGTTCAGGAAGTCGAGCGCGCTCAGACCAGTCACTTTCCCGATCCGGTCGATCCGCACAAAATCGGCCAGGGGATCGGCGTTTGGTTCACGAATTTGAATTGGGGAAATATTGATTTTGCCGTTCTGGAAGATCGCAAATTTAAAACCGGACCCGCCGGTCGTGTTCCCAAACAGGGGCCGCGTCCGGATCACATTCGCAACCCCGACTACGATCCTGCCAGCGTCGATGTCGAGGGCGCCATCTTGCTCGGTGAACGCCAGCTGAAATTCATCGATCAATGGGCACAGGACTGGAGTCATGCCGATATGAAAGTTGCGCTTTCCGCGACGATTTTCTGTGGCGGTGCGCACATTCACGGCGATGCCAACGGTCGACTTCATGCCGATATGGATTCCAATGGTTGGCCGCAAACCGGGCGCGACAATGCGCTGCGCGGTCTGCGTAAAGCCTACGCATTTCACTTCGCCGGTGACCAGCATCTGGCGACGATTTTCCAACAGGGGATCGAGGAATACGGCGACGCCATTTGGTCGTTCTGCGTGCCGTCCATCGCCAATCTTTATCTGCGCTGGTGGGAGCCACTTGAGGTCGCTCCGAATCACGAGTCTGGAATGCCCGACTACACCGGTGACCACCTCGATGGATTCGCCAATAAGGTGACCAATTACGCCGCGGCGAATCCTGAGAAGAATCCGGCCGGCAACATCCTCAACACTCGTGCCGCTGGTTTTGGCTTTGTTCGTCTCAATACCAAAACCCGCGACATCACCATGGAATGCTGGCCCCGCAATGTCGACGTCACCGATCCCGCAGCAAAACAGTATCCCGGCTGGCCGCTGACAATTTCGCAGTTCGACAACTACAACCCGCCGTCGTGGGGCAAGCTCGGCGAGCTGACTTTCGATGTCGAAAATCCGGTCGTGCAACTGATCGACGCCGAATCCAGTGAGATCCTCTACACAGTTCGGGCGAGCGGCAAGTCCTTCACTCCCGGTGCTCCGAAAGGCAAAACCTTCATCGTTAAAGCCGGTGCAAACACCCCGGACACCGTCGTTTCGGAACAGGCGAAGGTGGGCAGCGAGCCGCAAGCGGTTGATCTTAAGTAGCCAGGGGGGAAGCGATGACAGGTGCCCGGTTGTTTGCTAAGGCGGCAGCGGAAGAGAGCATGCCAGGGGACAGTGCCTGCACCTTTACCTCGGGTGTGAATGAAACTGATGGTCATCTGCCTATTTTCAGGCGGAGGCCGTGGCCCTTGGACTGCGTGCAGCCTGCTGCCGCCTTGGTCGTCGCAGCCTGCTGCGCGACCCAGTGGACGAGTCGGATGCGACTTGGCGAGTCGCTCGCTGGTCTGCCGGCAGCAGGCTGCCTGACGCATTCCAAGGCTGTGCCAGCGCTTGCTGGATTGCGAAGCGGTGACCGCCTTTTCCATTCACACTCCTTTCCCTCATACGCGTGTCTTTTTCGTCGACGCTTGATGTTTCGATGGGAAGGAGGCGATCCAAACAGCATCATTCGCAAGGGGCCGAACGGTGTGCGTGCCACGGGCTTGCTGACCCTGCTGAACCTGGCGGAGAAAGATAAGCATGGTTCGCTGTCTAGTTAGCGGGCCGTCACCGGAACGATCCAAATCCTGCGATCCACGGGGAACAAGTGTAGCGCTTGCCTTTTTCCCGCAGAGACCGATTTTCTTTGACCATGAAAAAGCTCTCTGCCGATACATCATCCGTCACTGCTCATCCGATCCCCAAAGAAGCCTTCGACTGGTATGATGAATACGCCCACGGCATCATCGACCGCCGCACTTTCGTGTCCCGACTTGCCACCCTCACCGTCGCTGGATTTACCACGACGGCCTTGCTTGCCGCCTTGCTCCCTGACTATGCCAGCGCCGAGCAAGTCTCCTTCACGGATCCCGACATAAAGGCGAGCTACGCCACATTTGACTCGCCGCAGGGACACGGCGAATGCCGGGGGTATCTCGTCGTGCCGACGACCCTTGATGGCAAAGCACCCACCGTGCTGGTCGTACATGAAAACCGCGGACTCAATCCCTACGTCCAAGACGTTGCCCGCCGTGTCGCCAAGGCAGGGTTCATGGCCTTTGCCCCCGATGCTCTGCATCCCCTGGGAGGCTATCCCGGTAATGACGACGAAGGTCGCTCGATGCAGGGCTCCATGGATAAGGTTAAACTCGAGCAGGACTTTATCGCTGCCGCGAAATTCACCAAGGCGCACGAAACCGGCAACGGCAAACTCGGCGCCGTCGGCTTTTGCTTTGGTGGTTATGTGGTCAACATGCTCGCCGCTGCCGCTCCCGAAACTCTCGATGCCGGCGTGCCCTTTTACGGAACCCCTGCAGCCGAAGAAATCCGTAAAAACATCAAAGCACCGCTACTGATTCAGCTGGGAGAATTGGACGAACGCGTCAACGAAACCTGGCCCGACTACGAGAAAGACCTCAAGGCCAACAAAGTGGATTACACCATGCACATGTATCCCGAGGCCAATCACGGATTCCACAACGACTCGACGCCGCGTTACGACGCCGAACAGGCCGAGCTCGCCTGGGATCGGACCATTGCCTTTTTCAAAAAACACCTCGCCTGACGATCAGGGCTGAAACAATGCCCAGCTCAGAGTCAGTGATCCCTATGCTTTATACTCCGCCACCACGATGAATAAGCTTCTTTCCATTGCCTTCATTCTGGTGGGCCTCTCCACATTCGGGGCCACCGCCCGGGCTCAAGCCCAAGCTGAAACTGAATTATTCGAGGACGGTGAAGTTGTCTGCCTGCTCGGCGACAGCATCACCGCCCGTGGCAGCCTGCAAACCAACCTGTCGGATTTCTACCTGACACGCTTCCCAGATCGGACCGTGCGATTTATCAATGCCGGTCGTTCGGGCGATAGCGCCAATGGTTCGCTGCGCCGGCTTGAGGAGGATGTCATCGATCATAAGCCGACATCCGTCGGGATCATGTTCGGCATGAACGATATCGGTCGCGGCAACTACACCCTTAAGCCGACCGATGCGCAATTTGAGTCGCAGCAAGCGTCGCTGGAACGCTATCAGGCGAGCATGGAAGAAGTCGTCGCCCGCATTCGAGCCGAAGCAGGCGATCCGAAGCTGTTGTTCATGACGCCAACGCCGTACGATCAGACCGCCGAAATGGAAATGGTGAACCTGTTCGGGTGCAACAATGGCCTGGGTCGATGCGCAGACATCGTGCGGCAATTGGCTGCAGCGAATTCGGCAAAGGTCGTCGATCTCCACGCGCCAATGACCGAACTCAACGCCAAGCAGCAGAAGACCGATCCGAAGTGGACCATCGTTGGAACAGATCGCGTGCACCCGGGCCCTCCCGGTTTTTTGATGATGACCTGGCTGTTCCTGAAATCGCAGGGCGCGCCGGCCATCGTTTCGAAAGTGGTCGTCGACGCGGCAGCTTCCGCATCAGCGTCGGCCGATCGCGTCAAGGAAAGCATCAATGCCGAGGTATCGTCGGTGAAGAGCGACGACGGCGGTGTCTCATTTGCCGTGTTGGCGAAAGCCCTGCCGTATCCGATCGATCCCGCAGCAAAAGAAATGCTCGAGCTATTGCCGATCGAAGCCGACTTGAATCAGGAGCTGCTCTCCGTCGCCGGATTGGCGGACGGTCAGTACGAGCTTAGCATTGATGGCACGGCCGTCGGCCGACACTCGGCCAAGGAGCTGGCGAGCGGAATCAATCTCGCCTTCAACGCAGCCACGCCCCAATTCAAGCAAGCCCGGCAAGTGGCTCAACACAATGCCCAACGCAGAAGCGCCGAGGCGGAAGCCTGCAGTTTGTTGAATTCGCGGCGCTGGATGATTCACTACCACAAAGTCGATGTCGATGATCCGGCCGCGTTGCAGGCGCACTACGATCACTTCGAGGACAAGCAGGAATACAGCGCCAAAATGACGTTGAGGTATATCGAGAAGTGGCCGAATTACGACGAGCTCCGCAAGCAGGTTGAGGTTCACTGGAAGGCCGCGCTGGCCAGCCGTAAGCCGGTTGAGCATACTTATGAGGTTGTGCGCGTGAAGGCTTCGGGGGAATAGGGGGGGGCCTTGGAAGGCGGAAAGATCGCGGCGAGAGCCAATGATCCCGACCGGTGGGAACGGCAATAGGCAGATTGACCTCGGCTGGTCGATCCGCGCTGGATTTGTCCTCAAGCTATTGGCGCCATGGTTCGGGGGGGTGTCGAGAGCTTGGATTGATTCCGGCACGGCATCCACGACGATATTTTTGCCGAGTTTGATTCCCGCGCTACCGCCGGCCGAGAACGTCGGGCACTTGTTCAATTCGTGTCCGCAGCAGAAGGTGCCGTCAGCGAAAGAGGCGCTGACGGTCGGCGACGATAAAACCGGAGCGATGAATCTGAAAGTCCGCGAGCAGCGAAAATCCGAGAGCCTATCTGTCGGAGAGCAAGCTGCTCTGGAAGCGCTGTTGGAAAAAACGCAAAGCTCGGCAAAGATCAAGTTGAACCAGAGTGAGTGGCATCGGATGCGAGTGCGGATCGAAGGTGATCTCATGGAAGCCTACCTCGACGGTGAACGGGTTGCATCACTGACTTCGCCGGGTATCGATCACCCGACCAAAACCAAATTCGGCATGACCGTCAACGGCAGCACTATCGACTTCGATAATCTGAAAGTGTTCGCGGGAGCCGACGAAAAGCAATAATGAGGAATCGACCTTCAAGGTCCAAGAATTTCCGAGGATCGATTTATTGAGGCGGAACGTGCGGTTGGCGAAGGCTCGCCTCCTTGCAATGACTGCTACTTTCCGTCAATTTCGCTCGCCCTGTTTTCCCTGCTCTTTATGAAACATACTTTGCTCCTTACCGACTTGGCTTTTGTCGCCGCCCTTTGTTTTTCTGTCCCGGGCCACGCGCAGGATGCGCCGCATGTTCCAGTATCCGATCTGGTCGTGCCGGACGGTTTGGAAGTGACCTTGTGGGCAAAGTCGCCGCTGCTGCTGAATCCGACCAACATGGACACCGATGCCGAAGGGCGCCTCTGGGTGGCAGAGGGAGTGAACTACCGGCGCAGCGTGAGTCGTCCGGAAGGCGATCGCATCGTCGTTATCGAAGATACGGATGGGGATGGCAAAGCCGATGCGTCACACACGTTTGTGCAGGATCCCGAGTTGATTGCTCCGCTCGGGGTCAGTGTTTTTGACAATAAAATCGTTGTTGCGCCGCCGCCGCACATACTGGTCTACACCGACGTTGATCGCGATTTAAAATTCGATCCTGCGGTCGACAAGCGGGAGGAGTTTTTGTCGGGGTTTAATGCGCGCAATCACGATCATTCGTTGCACGCCACAGTCGCTGGACCGGACGGCATGTGGTATTTCAACAACGGCAACTGTGGTGCAAAGATCACCGACAAGGATGGGCGCGTATTTCAGTCCGGTGGACCTTACTACGACAGTGGTGCCGGCACTCCAGAGTGGTTCAACGATCCGACCGAGTATGCCGGTAAGCCGTCCGCCGATGGCAACGTTTACAGTGCAGGCTTTGCGGGACGAATCGCGCCGGACGGATCCGGTCTGCAGATCGTCGGTCACGGCTTTCGCAATAGTTACGAATTGTGCGTCAATTCGTTCGGCGATATCTTTCAAAACGACAACGACGACCCGCCGGCGTGTCGCAATACCTGGTTGATGGAGGGCGGCTTTCTCGGCTTCTTTTCCAAGGATGCCAGCTGGTGGATGATCAATCGCGGGCTCACCGAATGGGCAAAATACGGTACCCGCGAGTTGCTCAAAGAGCGCGGCATTTACGATCCCGAGACTATCATCCTGCAAGCTTCCACAGTTCCCGATGCGGGTGAATCGAAGCTACCGTCGCCGCAGGAGTTGGTGAAAATGAACGGCGATGCGGTCGCCGGTAAGGTGCAGGCGATGCGCTGTGTGATGTGCCACAAGATCGATGATGTCGGTGTCGAATACGGTCCCGACCTCAAGGATTGGGTGGCGAATCAGGGCAAGATAGCGTTTTTTGATGCGGTGACAAATCCTTCAGCGGGGATCGCGCATGGTTATGAGGGCTACGCGGTGAATCTGAAGGATGGCACTCTCATCGAGGGGCTGGTGTTCAGTAAACTCGACCCGGTCGTGGTCGTTTCTACGGGTGGCCTTGAGTAGCTCGTGCCGAAAGCTCGGATCAAGAATATGAAACGACTTTGGGAAAAATCCCTGATGCTGTCGGCGGACCAACTGGGTTTCACAGCGCAGCAATTGGCAGATCTAGCGGCATATATGGATGGCTATTAGTCAGAGCTAGAAGTTGGGAGGACCTATGATGTTGCGACGCTTTGGCGGTTGAATAATGGTTTGGGTCGCGACGTCGCGCTGGAGGATTTTCGCTGTCAGTTGCCGAAGATTCGCTAGAGTGCCGCTATGAATTCTGATTGGACTGACAAAAACGTTATCGTCACCGGCGGTGGCGGAGGCATGGGGCAGGCGGCGGCAAA
Source organism: Verrucomicrobiales bacterium (assembly GCA_037969585.1). Taxonomy (GTDB): domain Bacteria; phylum Verrucomicrobiota; class Verrucomicrobiia; order Verrucomicrobiales; family DEV007; genus JBBKXR01. Next base: position 26,621 of record JBBKXR010000172.1, on the reverse strand, counting down.
AGTTTTTGCCGAGGCTGGAGCGCGGACTTTTGTGCTCGGTCGTTCGCTGGACTCTCTTGAGGAAGCGGCGGCGATGTCGGAGAATATTGTGCCGATCGCCTGCGATGTTTCTGACACGTCGAGTATTGCTGCGGCGATGGAAACGATTCTCGAATCAGGGGCACCGGACGCGCTGATTCACACCGCCGGCATTAACACGGCGGACCGCTTCATGGGCCACGAAGACCCGGCTCGACTGGCCAGCGAAGCGACGTGGCAGAAGGTCATGGACATCAATGTGCTCGGCGTGGTCAATATGATTCGCGCGGTCACCAAACCGATGGCGGATAACGGTGGCGGAAAAGTCATTGTCGTGTCATCGACGGCGGGGCATGGTTTCGATTCCTTCGCGGGCGTTCCCTATACGGCCAGCAAATGGGCGGTGCATGGCTTGCTGTTTACCGCGCGCCAACAGTTGAGTTCGCTGGGTATCGTGCTGTCCGAATACGCGCCCGGCGAGGCCAACACGCCTCTTGTCGATCAGCGGCCAGTGCTGCCGAGTGACAAGCACCGCGCGACAATGATTCAGACGGAGGACTGCGGGGCGACGCTGTTTTTCATGGCGTCGCAGGCGCACTGCATGAGTGTCATTCAACTGCCGGCGTATCAGCCGTTTGGCGGTATGCCACCGCAGATCCCGTCGCCGTGGCTCGAGGGTTTGGAGATTGGCCCGAAGTAGATCGTAGCCGCGGCCCGTCAGGCCGTGGACTGACGGCCGGTTGAGTGACGACGGGCGCCGCACGGTCAACGCAAGGCCCACCTTCTGATAAAGGCGGCTACCGCGCCTATGCGGATAAGCGTCGATACTTCGATTTGTCCCGTTGAAGGGTGGCGGTTTTCTGGCGTATCCTGTGTCTCTATGAAACGCTTCCTGTCTGGCTTTTTCCTTTTGTCGTTTTTCGGTTTTTCCGCACTGTCGGCATTTGCCGACGATCGGCCCAACATTGTCTGGATCATCCCCGACGATATGTCGGCGCACTTTTCCTGCTACGGCGAGACGTCGATCGAAACGCCGAACGTGGATCGACTGGCTGGCAACGGGGTGAAATTTACCAACGCCTATGTGACGGCGCCGGTGTGTTCGACCTGTCGCTCGGCATTCATCACCGGGAGGTATCAGACCAGCATCGGTGCACATCATCACCGCAGTGGTCGAGGTGAGCAGAAGATTCAATTGCCGCAGGGTGTGAAGCTGGTGCCGCAGCTTTTTCAGGAGGCGGGTTATTTTACCACGATCAGCGATTGGCCGGGTAAGAAGGGGAAGCTGGGAAAGACGGACTACAATTTCGAGTGGGATGAAGCGGCCTACGATGGTGCTGACTGGGCGGAACGTAAGGACGGTCAGCCGTTCTTTGCTCAGATCCAAACTCAGGGTGGAAAGTTGCGGGGCAAGGATGCCCGCGATTGGGAGAAAATGGCCAAGCAGGCGGAGAAAGTACTAGGGAGTCGCACGCCGGATGCGGCGGTAAAGTTGCCGCCGTACTATCCGAATCATCCCGATATCGTTCGCGACTGGGCGGCGTATCTCGACTCGGTGCGACTCACCGATCACATGGTCGGCGAAGTGCTCGACCGGCTCGAAGCGGAAGGGGTGTTGGAGAATACGCTGGTGCTGTTCATGACCGATCACGGCATCAGTCACGGTCGCGGCAAGCAGTTCATGTACGACGAAGGTCTGCACGTGCCGCTGGTGATCAGTGGACCGGGAATCAAAGCCGGCACGGTGCGCGTCGATCCGGTCGAGCACATTGACATCGCGGTGCTGTCGCTGGCCGCGGCGGGAATCGCAATTCCGGACAACATGCAGGCGCAGGACATTCTCGCCGATGACTACACGCCGCGCGAGGCGGTGTTCGCGGCGCGTGATCGCTGCGACGAAACGGTCGATCACATGCGCTCGGTGCGGACCCGGGATTTTAAGTACATCCGCAACTTTCTGCCGCAACGTCCTTACCTGCAACCGTGCGCCTACAAAGATGCCAAGGGGATTCTCATCGCGTTGCGTGAGTGGCATGCCGAGGGCAAGCTCGACGAGGTGCAGGAACTGCTGTTTCGCGATACCCGTCCGCCGGAAGAGCTCTACGACATCAACGCTGACCCGAATGAGATTCAAAACCTCGCTGACGATCCGGAGTATGCCGCCCAGCTCGCTGATTTGCGCGGGCGCCTCGACACCTGGATGGTGGAGACTGATGACAAGGGGCGCACGCCGGAGTCAGCCGAAATGTTCGACAGTGACATGGCGGTCTACCTGCATACCCTGCGCGTTCGCAGCACTCCGGAACACGTCAAGGAGGTCGAAGACAACATCGCCCTGATGAAGAAGTGGGCGGCCGAAGGGAAGTGATCCGATGACGGTCATTCATCCTGCACTTGCAGAGATCGACAAGTTCAATTATTCGTCAGCCATCATGTCCGCAATCCCTACTGAGTTCACCGAAGTCACCGCCGTCGCCAAAGCCAATGTCTATTTCGACGGCAAGGTGGTCAGCCACTCGATCGTCTTTCCCGATGGCAGCAAAAAGACGCTCGGACTGATTTATCCCGGCGAGTTTTACTTCGGCACTGAAAAGGCGGAGCGCATGGAAGTCGTCGCCGGTGGCTGTGTGGTCAAACTCAAGGGCAGCGATTCGGAGACGGCCTATGCTGCAGGTGAATTCTTTGACGTGCCCGCAAACAGCGGTTTCGACATCGCGGTCAGCGACGGCATTTTCGAATATATCTGCTCGTTCCTGGACTGAGTGGACCGACCGTCTGCCTCATACGTTGACGATGGAAATGAGTTGTAGGGCATGCGCTCCGCTTGCCGTCGAAGCCTGCCAGCGACCGCGGCACGCTTTTCGTAATCGGAGGCTTTGGCGATGCTCGGCCAACGCAAGGGTCAGGCGAAGCGCCCGACCTACAATGTGGTGAGTCCCCAGTGATGATTGAAAAGCGATTGCGACCAGGGTGGCGATCAGGAAAAGCTTGGCGCCAGCCAGCGGGAAATGTCCCACAGCTTTTCGGTTTCATCGTCATCGAACTCGTGCGGTTCGAACATGCCGACGCCAAGGGTGCCGACCAGTTGATCGTCGCAATTGATGATCGGCACCGCCAATGAGCCGGCGACTTGAGTTTTCTTCGCATCCGCTCTGGCGACGCCCGAAGTGTCGGTCTGCAGGTTGCAAAGTTGCACGGCATCGCGTTTTTCCGCTGCGGCGCCGGCGATGCCTTTGCCGATCGGGATGGCATTGACCTTGTCGAGCAGTTCGGCGGGAATGCCGACCTGGGCGACGAGCGTGAGAAGGTTCGAATCCGGGTCGAGGCGGTGAATCGTTCCGGTGCGGCAGTTCATTGCCTCAAGAATTTTCAGCAATACGCTCTGTGCGGTTTCGTCGGACTGGAGCGAGGGCGCAGGCAAAGTGAGATCGATCAAATGTTCGTTCATGGATTGGGCGGGGTAACTTGAGTAACACTGATTCGGATCGATCCGAGGATCAAATCGAAATGATCGGCGTCGGATTCGATGGCGGTCAGGCTCGCGCCGCACAGGCCGACCAGTTCAGAAATATTTTCGGGGTCGTGGTTTGTAGAATCAAACTCAGCAGAGGAGAGCGCGAGCAGGCAGGATGAATATTGCCACGGCGCAGGAACGACGATGCTGCAGTTGGAGCTGAAAGCGAGCGTCAGGGCGCCGTCCGAGTCACGCAGATCCACCGACACCACCTCGGCAGCCATCAACTGACTGAGGTCGGGCCACTGATTGTCGGTTTTTGTGATCTGCCTCGATTTCATTGGTTTCGCATCAACATCTTCAGATACTGGCGGATGACAATGGCTTGGTTGTGCTCTTGATCGCGGGCACCGTAGACCAGTGTGATGCGTTTCTTACAGGCCTGCTCGCCCAGTTCACGCAGCGCGTCGCGGTGCTCTTTGAGTTCGGACAGGTAGCGTCGGCGGAATTCGGCCCAACGGTCCGGATCGTGGTCGAACCATTTTCTCAATTCGTTCGAGGGGGCAATAGCTTTCAGCCAGTCGTCGAGTTCAGCGTCCTCTTTAGAAATGCCACGCGGCCAGATGCGATCGACCAGATATCGATGGCCGTCACATTTGGCAGGGGCGTCGTAGACACGCTTCAATCGAACGTCGAGTGGCTGGCTCATTTTTTTTCTGCGTGTGCTTGGGCTTTCGCCTTCGACTTAGGCTTTACTTGTTTCGGTAGTGGTGGAGTCGTCGGGCGAACTTGATCCGGGCCGAGGTCAAAGAAGCGCATGTTTTTGCCTGCCCGGTCATAATCACCAAGGTCTTCGCGCATCGTCTCGGCAAGGCTGAGCAGTTGTTCGACCACTTGCGGGTTGTCGGCAGCGACGTTGGTGGTTTCGCCGAGATCCGCTTCGAGATTGACGAGGAATGGCTGAGTGAAGTCCTCGCGATCAAGCGGGGCGATATGGCGATTGATGGAAAACGGGACCAGGCCGGGAATGTCCGAGTTGCGCGGCAGGTGGAGTTTCCATTTCCCCTGGCGCACCGCCTGAAGTTGAACGCGCAGGTAGTAGAAAAAGGTTTTGTCAGGATCGGCCTTGTCGAAAGCGCCGTGGAATAGGTGGCGGATGTCCTCGCCGTCGATGACACGATCTTGTGGAACCGCCGCATCTGCTCCAGCGAGCGCGGCGAAGGTCGGCAGGATATCGAGCGTGCTGGCGAGTTTGTCGCAGGTGCTGTCAGCAGGTACGCGTCCGGGGCCCCAGAGGATGGTCGGCACGCGGGTGCCGCCTTCAAAGGTCGAGACTTTGCCGCTGCGTAGCGGGCCGGCGGATCCGCCGTGGTCGGTCGGCAGATGGCCGTCCTGATGGTCTTTGTTTTTGCTCAGCCATGGGCCGTTGTCGCTGGTGTAGAGCAGGTAGGTATTATCGGCGACACCGAGTTCTCGAATGGTGTCGATGATGCGTCCGACATTAAAATCGATCTCTTCGATGACGTCGCCGTAGAGGCCGCGCTTGCTTTTGCCTTTGAATGGCTGCGACGCATCGAGCCGGGTGTGGGGCATGGTGTGCGGCAGATAGACGAAGAACGGCTGATCTTTATTTTTGCGCATGAAGCCAATCGCTTCGTCGGTGTAGCGCTGCGTCAGGGTCGCCATGTCGGCCTCCTTTTCGATGAGTTTTTCATCGCGGAACAGACTGACCCAACGGTCGTTGCTGGTCGGTGTTCCAAAGAAGTAGTCGAAGCCCTGCCGGGTCGGAAACAGGTCGAGGTGGTAGTCGGTCTGCGAGTGCCTGGCGAGGTCCCATTTTCCAAAGCAGCCAGTGGCGTAGCCTTTCGATTTGAGAACTTCGGCGACGGTGACTTCGTCACTGTGCACGACCGGGTGCACTTCTTTAATATTGCCGCGTTCAGCGACACGCATCGGGTAGCAGCCAGTCATCAGCGCGGTGCGCGATGGTCCGCAGAACGGCTGGGCGTGAAAGTCGGTAAAGCGCATGCCTTCGGCGGCCATGGCATCGAGTCGTGGGGTGCGAATGTCGGGCGAACCGAAACAGCCGACGTCCTGGTAGCCCTGATCGTCGGTGAAGATGAGGACGAAATTGGGAGGGCGTTTGGTGGCGGCGTTGGCCGAAGCTTGCACCTTGGACGCATTTGTTTTTTCGGTGGTGTTCGCCGTTAGCAGCGAACGGGCAATCCGGTCGGCGAGTGCGCGCGGCCTGGTGCTGGTGGTGTTAGTCAGTACGACGATGCTCAGTTCGCTCTCTGGAAAGAGCGTCCACTCGGTCACGAAGCCCGGGATGCCACCGCCATGACGGACGACTTGATGTCCATCAAGCGTCTCTACCTGACAGCCGAGCCCGTAGCCAATCGCTTGGCCGTTGTTGAGTTGACCGGGGGTGATCATTTGTTGGAACGAGTCCGGCTTGAGTAGGTCGTTGCGTCGCAGTGCGCGTGACCAGCGAAGCAGGTCACCGGCATCGGATACAAGGGCGCCGGCGGCAAACGGCTTGGTCATGCTCAGGAAGGGCGCATTGACTAGATTCTCTCCCCAGATCGAATAACCGTGGACTCGATGTGGGATGATTTTAGCGTGCCGGTCGTAGGCGATCGAGCTGAGTTCGAGCGGTTGAAAAATTCGCTGGTCGAGAAATTCTTCGTAACTGTTATCGCTGACCTTCTCGATGATCATCCCGAGCAGGTAGAAACCGGAGTTGCAATAGCGGTACGCCTCACCCGGCGAAAAATGTAACTCGTGTTGACAAAAACGGGCGAGGATCTGCTCGTGATCCATGTCATCACGGAGGATCTGGCGATGGTCGGGAGCATCGGTGAAGCTAAAAATTCCAGAGGTGTGTTGCAGTAGATTGCGCACCGTTGCAGCGCCTCCGGGGCCGGGATAATCAGGTAGAAATTTTGTCAGCGGGTCGTCGAGATTCAGCTTTCCATCTTCGACGAGCAACAGGATGGCGGCAGCGGTGAAGGTCTTGGTGATCGAGCCGATGCGATACACGCTGTCCCCGGAGGCGGGCAGTGAATTTTCAATGTCAGCAAGCCCATAGCCTTTCAGGTGTAAAATTTCGTCGCCCCGGCCGACGCCGACGGTAAGGCCAACGGCGCGTTTTGCCTGAATCTCGCTGTGTGCGATGTCGGCAATCAGCTGATCGAGTTTTTCATCCGCCTGCAGCGGGGACGGAGGGGATAGTGCCGACAGGATGCAGATCAGTAGCAGGTAAAAACGTTTCATTTGGCGCGGAGGTGTCGTTGGTGAGGGCCGAGTGATTGCAGTTCTCGGAGCAGAATCGAGTAGCACCCTTGAGATTGGCTTTGAGTTGCGGCAGAGGTCGTGGTTCATGGTGGTGCTGTCAGGGCACCGAATGGTCGGCAGTTTGATCTACCTGGGCAACTCGGATTTTTCCCAGACGCCGTTGTGGTTGCGGTCCCTGGCAGCGAAAACCTTCTTCAGGGCGGGCACCTTATCCGGCCCGCGACCGGCGAGAAATTCTTCCCAGGTGACTTTCCCGTCACGGTCTTTGTCGCGTTGCTGGAAGAGTTTTTCCTGCGACCGATCGGGGGAGGCCTTGGCGGTGGGCGCGGGTTTCGCTTTCACGGTCGGAATCGGAATGTCGCGTTTGCCGTCGAGATACCAGTCGAAGACCTGGCTGCCTGCTTTGTTCATGCCCGGTGTGCTCATGGCGTCGAGACCGGGTGGAATGAGGTCGGTGGCCCATTTGCTGAGTTCGCTTTTCAGCGCCTTGGCCTTTTCCGCATGCTGGGTGATCAGGTTGTTGGTTTCGCCAACGTCATCCTTTAGGTTAAAAAGGTATTCGCGATTCGATCCGCGCAGGAATTTCCAATCGCCCTGACGAATCGCGGATTGGTCGAGCCAGCGCCAGTAGAGAGTTTCGTGAGGCGCGCCGGATTTTGCGCCGGTGAGATAGGGGAGCAGATTGACACCGTCGAGTTGCGGATCGTCGGGCAGACCGGCGAGTGCAATGGCAGAGGCGGTGGTATCGATTGAGATGACAGGGTGCCGATAGATTTGGCCGCCGGGAATCGTGCCTTTCCAATAGGCCACGAAGGGGGTGCGGATACCGCCTTCGGCGAGCATGCCCTTTTCGCCGTTCATTGGATCGTTGAGGGATCCGTCCCAGCCGGGACCACCGCCCGGCGCGTCGAGTTTGTGAATCTTAAGCGGTGCGCCGTTGTCGCCGATGAGAAAGATCAGGGTGTTTTCCTCCAGTTGGTTTTTGCGCAGCGTCTCCATAATGCGACCGACGCCATCGTCGACAGCTGAGAGCATCGCCAGTGCCTGGCGGCGACGTTCGGGCATTTTTCCGGGGAAGCGTTTCAGATAGTGAGGTGGAGCATCGAGTGGAACGTGGGGTGCGCGCGGGGCGAGATAAAAATAGAACGGCTGATCCTTGTGTCGATCGATGAAGGCGCAGGCGAAATCGGCGATCAGGTCGAGGTGGTAGCCACCGCCGGTTTGTTCGGTCGGCTTGAGGTCTTTGCCGTCGAGATCCATGTTCCAGAATCCCGGAGCATTGCTATTTTTAACGAAGGTTTTGTCGAAACCGTGTTCGGCGATGTTGCGGTCGGGTCCGAGATGCCACTTGCCGGCCATGCCGGTGGCGTAGCCTGCACTCTGCATCCGCTCGGCGACAGTCGATAAATCGCCGAAGCGTTGCATCACTGTCTGGTCTTGAAACTCGGGGTTCGACTCCAGACCGAAGCGGTTTTGATACTGACCGCTGAGTATACCGCCGCGCGACGGTACGCATTGAGGAGCCGTGGAGTAGCCGTCGGTCATGCGCACGCCGCCGGTGGCGAGAGCGTCGATGTGAGGTGTTTTCACATCGTCATAAACGCCTTGGCAACTCAGGTCGGAGTAGCCGTGGTCGTCAGTGAAAATGACGATGACGTTGGGCTGTTTCGTGGTTGTGGCTTTTTGTTTTGGCGAGGCGGCGTTGGCTTTGGGGGCGGTCGCTTTCGGTGCCGGCTTGGTGGCAGCGGACGGGGTGCGGATTTTACCGAGGCCTTCTTCCCCGGGTATGTAGAGCGCGGGCTTGAAGCTGGGATTCGGAACCGGACGTGCAGCTTTGGTGTTGTCCAAAAAATCTTCGATCAGCGTGTCCAGCTGTTTGAGTCGTTCAGGCTCGGTGTCGGCAAGGTTCTTCGCTTCGCCGATATCTTCGGCGAGGTTGAACAGCTTCCATCGGTGCGCACCGTTTTCGCCGCCGTGAAATATACGGATCAATTTCCAGTCGCCTTCATGTACTGAAACTGACGGCGGGATCCAGTCGGGCACCGGCGGATCGTGAGGAAAGTAGGTGAACGATGGGCCGCGTTCGTGCGCGTTGCCCTTCAGCGCCGGAAGGAAGCTGACCCCGTCGAAAATCTGGTCGGGCTGCGCTTTGAGGTTGAGCATGTCGAGCAGGGTGGGATAAAAATCATCGCTGTGAATGTGCGAAGCATTTCGACTGGCGGGCGTCACGATTCCAGGCCAGCTGACGATCAATGGCACGCGCACCCCGCCTTCAAACATCGATGCCTTTCCGCCGCGCAAAGGGGCGTTGCTGGTCGGGGTGGTGTCATCGACGGTGTTGTACATGTTGCCGCCGTTGTCGGAGAAAAAGATAACGATGGTGTTGTCGGCGATTTTCAGTCGGTCGAGCGTGTTCATCAGAGTGCCGACGGCGTCGTCCATGCTCTCAACCATGGCGGCGTAAGTGGGGCTGCGTTGGGGATCCTTCGGGTCGACGCTTTTACGATATTTTTCGATCAGATCCGGCTTGGCGTCGAAGGGGGCGTGAACGCTGAACATCCAGTAGTTGAGGAAAAAGGGCTCGTCTTTGTGTTGCTCGATGAAGGCGACGGCTTCCTTGGCCATGCGATCTTCGATGTGCTGGTTGGGCGTGTCGGCATCGAAGTCGGGAAATTTCCACGGTGCCACGAAACTGCCGGCGGGACCGGGGCCAGCCCAATGCGGAACGTCGACATCAAAGCCGTGCTCGAGAGGGGAGTAGGGTTCTTTACCGAGGTGCCACTTGTCGAAATGCCCGGTCGCGTAGCCTGCCTCTTTCATGGCTTCGGCGAGCGTGAAGTGCTTGGTGTCGAGCCGCGATACGGAGTTCGGTCCGATCGATTTTTTGTTGGGCGGGCCTTTCTCGCCAGTGCTGGCTTTGAGGATGACCTGCGGTAGGTGGCAGTTCGGCGTGGTCAGGCCGGTGCGCGCCGGATTCATGCCGGTGAGAATACTCGAGCGCGTCGGCGAGCACAGTGGGCTGGCGGTGTAAGCGTGATCAAAGGTCATGCCGCGTTTCGCCAGTGCCTCGATATGCGGCGTTTTGTAGAATGAGGTATGCCCGTAAAGCGTGGTGTCCGCCCAGCCAAGATCATCGGCGAGAATGAAAACGATGTTCGGCCTCGCAGGCTTGTCATTGGCAAAAGCGCTCGTCATCGCCGAAAAAGCAAAGAGGGTTAGAAAATAAGTTAGGGATAGGCGCATAAGATATTTCTGCCAATTCAGAGAGCGGTAGTGAGTGATCATTCGAAACGGATCAAGGTTCAAGGATTTCGATTTGCTCGCTGGAATATTTTTGCACCAGTTGATCGAGCCGTTGTGCGATTTGAGCTTCGCTGCCGACCACCAACCAGTAGCGGTAGCGCATTGTGGACCGCGGACTCAATCTGATGGTTGCGATTGGGGCGATGTGGACGCAAGGGCGAGCGTTCGGGTCGTCGCTACTACCTTCTCCATTCGGGCCGAAGTTCCATGCTTCAGTAGCGGCGGGGCTGAATACAGCGACTCCCTGACCCTCGGCGGCAAAGCATGCCATGGCATTTTTCGGAGGATCCGCTCGTCCCCAGGGCGGTCCCGGTGCTTGCGTTTCCGGCCGCCACTTGCCGCTGCTGAGGTATGACTTGAACCGGTCAAATTTGCGCGTGAAGTAGCACGCCGGCAGTTCCTGATGACGTGCGATGGCGGGGCCCCATCGGTCATCGGGCTTGCGCTTCGATACGAACTCGCAGCGCACAACGATGACGTCGGGCATCCCGGGTTCGTGTTGCGTCCACTGACGCATGACAGCGTCCGCTTCTTCATCCGGCATGTCCCAGAGTTTCGGGACGGTTTCCGAGAACAGGGTCTGCGGTGCTTCGAGGACTTCAAATTTGGTGACTCTTGCCCAGGACGAAATGCCGCCACCCTGAATAGGATTCCAGGTCCAGGGGCTCCAGTGCTCATTCTGTCCATCGGCTCGCCGATCGAGGCCTTTCCCAGCGTAGTAGGATTGTTGGATCAGGCGGCCGGGATCGGAAAAATTGACGACATTTTTTGGATGGGCGGGCCACGAAAGCGAAGTGATCGCGGCTCCCTTGGATCTATCGATACCCATCTTCACAACACCATTGTCGAGCGTTAGCAGCTCATCAGCGGTGACGCTGGGCATCAGGCAAAATAGAGCAGCGACGAAGTGGGAGATTTTCACGGGTTTCGATTGTAGGGCATCATCCACCGAGTCCAATACGAATACGCTTCTTTCTTGCAAATGACTCGTTTGGCGTAACGATGACATAAGCTCTGTGTAGATTGGCGTTATAGCAGCAAGGTTGCTTTTGCCTGATCCCGAGCTGTTGCACGCACACTGTCGTGCCCCCGAACCGGATGCGTTGTCCCCCCTTGCCAAAACTATTGTCATGAATTTTTCGATCTCACCCATTCTAGCTCAGGCTGAGAAATCCAACACTACGGCCGATGAGGTTCCGATGAATGTCGAGGAGGTGAAGGACACTTTGATGGAAACGCTTGGCAGTGCATGGAAAGGATTTCTCGAACACACACCGTATCTGGTTGCGGGCCTGGTCTGCCTGCTCGGCACGTGGATCGTTGTTAAAATCGTGCTCAAGATCGTCGAGAAGGTGTTGAAGAAAAAGCAGTCGATGCGCACCTCGCTGCGCGAGTTGATCCTGCGTTTTGTCTCGATTGGCATCTGGTTTGTCGGAATGCTGCTGGTGGCGATGATCATTTTCCCGGGGCTGACGCCGGCAAAAGCTCTGGGTGGTTTGGGCCTGCTGTCCGTAGCGATTGGTTTGGCATTTAAAGACATCTTCGAGAACTTTTTCGCAGGGGTGCTGCTGTTGTGGCGCTTTCCGTTTGAAAAGGGAGATTTCATCGAGTGCGAAGGCATCACGGGAGAGGTTGAAGACGTGCAGATTCGCATGAGTCTAATTCGTCAGACAACGGGTGAACTCGTGGTAGTGCCGAACATTTTCCTTTTTAAAAATCCGGTCGAAGTACTGACCAATCCACCGCTGCGGCGCATGCACATCACCGCAGGCGTCGGCTACGGTGAAGATGTCGCTGAGTCGGTTGCGGTGATTGAAAAAGCCGTGCGCAGCTGTGAATCAGTGAGCGGCGACCGCGAATTGCAGGTCTTCCCGATGGCGTTCGGTGCCAGCAGCATCGACATCGATGTTGCATGGTGGACGGATCCGAAACCGGGTCAGATGCGCAAGTCGCGTGGCGAAGTGATCACCGCGATCAAGAAAGCCCTCGACGACGCAGGCATCGAAATCCCGTTCCCTTATCGCACCCTGACGTTTAGCGAACCTTTGAAGATCGATTCGAGTTCGAGTAGCGCTGAGGGCGCTGCAGGTAGTTCGGAAACTTGATTTTGACTGCGGTTCGTCGACGGGGACTGGGGGGAGTGGATGAAGGCGATGCCTATCCGTTTTTTTCGGGCGACGTCATGAGGACAAGATAAACGTGGCTCTTGGACTGCTGCAGCCTGCTGCCGCTTTGGTCGCCGCAGCCTGCTGCGCAACTCGGTGGATGGGGCGGACGTGGAATGGCTGGGGCATTCACACTGCCGGCAGCACTCTGCCTGACGTGGAAAAGTGGCAGCAGGGCTGCGCACAGTCCATGGATGCGCCGACTATCGACCGTCGCCCCTCAGTGTTTTCCAGTTTGGTGGCGGTGCGATCTGGTCCGGACCGACGCAGCTGATGATTGCCGATCACCTGATGCCGTTGCGGTTTGCATTTCGCGCGATGCCAAATGCAATAAACTCGCCGGTTGTTGATGATGTTTTGCGGGTTTCGTTGCTGCAAAAATTTTCGTAAGGTATTTACTGTGAGAAGATTAGGGTTGTTCTGTGAAAAGCTGGCATGGATTCCGCAAGGAAGAGTGTCGCTATGATAACAAACCTAAAAGAACTCTATCTCCACCAACTCAAAGACCTCTACAGCGCCGAAACACAGGCAATTGAAGGTCTTCAGAAACTCCAAGCCAAAGCCACGAGCAAAGAGCTCGTTGACGCTTTGAGCAAGCACACCACGGAGACCCGCGGACAGCTGGAACGTTTACAGACACTCTTTGCCAATCACGGCTTGCCGGTGCAGCAGGAGAAATGCAAAGCCGCCGAAGGCATTCTTAAAGAAGCCGATGATCTCCTTAGTGAATTGTCCGGCGATGCGGTCAACGCCGGTATAATCGCAGCGGCTCAACGATTTGAGCACTACGAGATTGCTGCCTACGGCACTGCCAAGCAATACGCAAAACATCTTGAATTCGATGACGATGTGAAACTGCTCGACGAGACCTTGGACGAGGAGTCCGACGCCAACGAAGGGCTCACCAAACTCGCCGTCGGATCGTTCCTCGGCCTCGGCGAAGGCGCTAATGACGACGCGTTGACGACTGCCGGCGCGTAAGCAAGGCGTTCGCTGCGTGACTCGACTCGAAATGGCGAGCCATCTGACTCCGCAGCGAAGCCCATCTATGCAATTTAAGCCCGTCGGCTGCAAGCTCCGACCCTGCTCGTGAGCCAGCCGACGGGCCCCTTTTTTCCACCGCCCGAAATCACCCCAACCACCGAAATTATGAGTGAATACAATTCCACCGACCGCCGATTTTCCGAAGCTGCCGCCAATTACTCGCTATCCAACAATCCCCGCGCTGTCTGGTCGGATCTGGACGATCCAGATTCAATGGAATTGCAGAGCATTCGTCAGCGAAAACGTCGGGCCAATCTGCACCGATTCCCGTTCTTCTCGACGGACACGATGATTTTCCTTGGCGTCACTGTCGCGGTTATTTTGTTTACCGCCGGTCTGTGCTATGCGGTCATCTCTACCTTGGTCGCAGCGCCGGTGATCGCCGGTTAGTTGCTCTGAACCGCAGGGGAGGAATTGGTGTCTGTATACTCGAGTTTCTTGTCCTCAGCATAATCGCGAGGCACCACTAAGCGTGCACCGTTCGGAACCACTGTGACCTCGAAAGGCGTTTCGCCGATCACTTCGCCGTCGATCTCGAGTTTCAGTGGCGGTTGTGCGCTGACTTTCAAGTGAGAGGCAGTGAAGTATTTCAGCTCGTCAGAATTTTTGAAGCTTTTCGTCAGAATCCGCCACAACAGACGGAAGATGCCGAGCGATCCCCGCGTCGAAGCAATGGCAAGATCGAGTTGACCATCGTGTGGGCTGACCTTGTCTCCGATGGCAATTCCACTGCCATGAATCTCGCCGACATTGATCACGGCCACTGAATCGGCACGAAGATTTTGCACTTGGTCATCGATCTCAATTCGGACGCGGGATGATCTCAGCGTAAACAGATTCTTAATTCCGGAAATGACGTAAGCAAAGAAGCCGAGTTTATCTTTCATCTCGCGCGTAGCGTCCTCGATCAGCTTGGCGTCCCAACCCGCGCCGGCGATGATGGCAAAGTAGCGCCCGTGACTGACCAAGTTGCCGACATCCATGCTCACCGTAACACCCGTGTCTGTAGCTAGTTCGAGTGCCTCTTCGAGTTTGGTGGGAATGGAAAGTGCACGGGACAATAAGTTGGCCGTGCCGAGTGGCAATTGGGCGAGGGCCACCGGATGGGGATTGTCGATCATGCCGGACATCGCTTCCATCACGGTTCCGTCGCCGCCGGCAACCACCACTAGATCGAAGCCCGCGGCTTCTTTAGCCCACTTGAGGGCATCTCCATCGCCTTCAGTTTCCCTGAGTTCATACTCAAGATTACGGGAATCAAGAAACTCAGTGATCGCGGATTTGGTCTTCGACGAGTCCTCTTGACCGGCGACAGGATTGAGTATGACGAGCAGTTTTGAAGTGTTCGTGGACTCGGGGGAAGCATTAGAACTTTCCATTTTCACTAATGGGGGGAATTGATACAGAGTGATCGCAGAAAGTATGAATGGAACTCTGCGGCAGGCGAGCTTACATGCCTTTAGCTAAGGTCGCCACGTGCTATACGATTGTATCGATTATTTTTGCGACTGAACAACACTGCTACCTACCTGCCCATGGCCTTTCTGAAATTCAAATGGTTGGAACGACTGAACGGTAAAATTGCTCAGTGCCTGGCCTGGTTTGCCAAAAGGTTTCCGCGGACAGCACGCTTCTTAGGGATCATGCGGACACGGCGGCGCGGACTGACTGTCGTGATTTTCCTGATCCTGCATATTACAGGATTTTTCATGTCTTTGCAGGCGGTGATGCAGACTCGGACCTCGCAGGGTGCCGCTGCCTGGGCAATTTCGCTCAACACCTTTCCGCTGGTCGCCGTCCCCGGTTGGATGGTGTTCGGCGATAGCAGTATCGACAGTTATGTAGTCACACGGCAGGCCGGTTTGGTGGACGTCCGGCCGCTGGCGGATAAGCTGATTGGTAATCTAGAAGGCGCTGAAGCTTCCGTGAGCAGTACCAGTCCAGCGATGCAAACGCTTGCCAAGCTGTCTTCCATGCCGGTGTTGGCGGGCAACAAAGCCGAATTGCTGGTCGATGGCAAAAACACCTTCAAATCGATTTTCGATGCGATTGATGAGGCAGAAGACTACATCCTTGTGCAGTTCTACATCATGCGCGCCGACAAACTGGGAGGCGAACTGAAAGAAAGGCTCGTAAAAAAAGTTCGAGAAGGCGTCAAAGTCTACCTGCTGGTTGATGATGTTGGCAGCATGGGCTTACCCGAGATCTATCTAAAGGAGATGCGCGAAGCTGGCGTGAAGGCGCATTACTTCATGAACACCAAAGGTGAGGCGAATCGCTTTCAGCTGAATTTTCGCAATCATCGAAAAATCGTCGTCGTCGACGGGAAGGTCGCTTTTTTGGGTGGGCACAATGTAGGCGACGAATACGTTGGAGAGCATCCTACTCGGTCGCCCTGGCGAGACAGCCATGTCCGGCTGACTGGACCGGTGGTGAAAACGGTGCAGGTTCCGTTTGTCGAAGATTGGCTATGGGCGACCGGCGAGGTTCCTGAGGGCCTCGACTGGTCGATTACTGATGAGGATTTTGTCGGCGAAATGGAGGCCGTCTGCCTGGCGACAGGCCCTGCGGATCCGATGGAGACTTGTGCGTTGTTCTACCTGACAGCGATCAATGAAGCGCGGGAACGGCTGTGGCTGGCGACGCCCTATTTTGTTCCTGACAAGCAAATGGTATCAGCACTGCAACTGGCCGCGATTCGCGGCGTAGATGTACGAGTGTTAATGCCCGAGAAAAGCGACAGCAAGCTCGTGCACTTGTCGTCGTTTTCTTACATCAAGGAATTGGAGCAGGCTGGGGTAAAGCTTTATCGCTACACGGGCGGTTTTCTTCACCAGAAGGTGATGCTCGTCGATCAACATCTGGCTACGGTCGGCTCGGCGAATTTCGACAATCGGTCGTTTCGGCTAAACTTCGAATGCACCGGCGTCGTCCACGACAAAGCGTTCAATGCGGAAGTTGCTGAGATGCTCGAGAAAGACTTCAGCGACAGCCGTCGGGTGAAAATATCGGACTACGAGGACCAAGGTTATCCGTTTCGTCTCTCCGTTCAGCTCGCTCGACTGCTGGCTCCAATTCAATAGGTGTCGCGTGACTCTCGCCGGGCTGATGGTTTGCCCGTGATGCGAAGCTCATCGCGGGTTGTTTGGTTGCGCGTTTCCGTGGCGGCGCGGTGAGTTGCTCTTCACCCTTCAACCCGCTCAATGGAATTACCGCCAACCGAAGGGCGCTCTGAGAGTGCCGCGTGGAAGGTGTGCAGAGCAGCATGTTCTGCGGTCGTAGACTTGCATTGTGCAATCTGATAAGGATCGAGAGTGCCGAGCGGAGCGATGAGGTAATCCTGTAACGGATTGAAAACAAGCTTGTTGGATAGCTTGCCAAGCGCCGTTCGGCGGTTGGCATATCGCGTGCTTTTAATTGTTTAGCAACCGGGGAATTGCCCTCGGACGTAACCCAAAAATAGAAACTGATGAAAAACGAACAAACTGTAGAAGTGCTAAACGATCTTTTGACCAAGGCCTATGATGCCGAGCAAGGCTATGAACATGCGGCGCAGAAATCCGATGATTCGCCTCGCCTTCGTAGCTTTTTTCAATCCCAGAGTGAACTGCGCCGCGACATCGGCCAGGGGTTGAAAACCACGATCTTAATGTATGGCGGAGAGCCAGACAAAGGCGCGAGTGTCGCTGCCAAAGCCCATCAAATCTGGATCACCCTGAAAGATCTTGCTACCGGCAGCGATGATGAGGCCGTCCTCGAAGAATGCGAGCGTGGTGAGGAGGCAGCTTTAAAGGATTACGATGAGGCGCTGCAAAACGCAGATCTGCCTGCCGATGTGGTGGATATGCTGCGCAGGCAACGGTTCATGATCGCGGACGCTCTGCAGACGATCAAAGCCGAAGAAGCTGTCGCTGACGCCTTTGACGATTGATGGGTATTGCGCTCAAATCTAGCGGCGTCTTCCACGGCGGTGTCGCGCGGTGTTTGGGTTGTGGCTCTCATCGGGATCAATTTTTATGGCCCTGATATCCTTCAACGACCGCGGGATTTACTGCGAACGCGGCGATTTTTATATAGATCCGTGGCTGCCGGTTAAGCGTGCCCTGATCACTCACGGGCACGCTGACCATAGCCGCATTGGTAACGACCACTACTTGTGCACGGACATTGCGGCGCCGGTGATCAGACACCGCCTGGGCGATGTCAGCCTCGAAACCGTCAGCTACGGTGAAAGGCGAAATATCAATGGAGTCAGCGTCAGTTTCCATCCGGCGGGACACATCATCGGCAGTGCTCAGATCCGGGTGGAGCATGGCGGAGAAGTGTGGGTCGCGGGAGGAGATCACAAACTCGCTGATGATGGTATCGCCACGCCGTTCGAACCTGTGAGATGCGACCATTTTATCACGGAGAGCACATTTGGTCTTCCAGTGTATCGGTGGAAGCCGCAGGCAGAAACTTTCGAGGAGATCAATGCCTGGTGGCGTGAAAACGCCAGCAATGGGATCTGTTCTGTCATCGCAGGTTATGCGCTAGGTAAGGCGCAACGCATACTGCAGGGCGTTGATCATGGTATCGGCACCGTCTTCACGCATGGTGCGGTGGAAAATGTGAACGAAATTATCCGGGCACAAGGTATCGGATTGAAGCCGAGCGTCAGGGTGACCGGAAGGGAAAGCAAAAGCGACTACCGGACGGCGTTAGTGCTGTCGACACCCGCTGGCACGGGCAGCCCGTGGGCCAAAAAATTCATGCCGATGAGCATCGGGCTGTGCAGCGGTTGGATGAGCCTGCGCGGACCACGGCGCCGCAGAGCGGTTGATCGTGGATTTGTGATGAGCGATCACGCCGACTGGGGCGAGCTTCAAGAAACGATCGCGTTGTCGGGGGCAGCTCACATCTATGTCACCCATGGTTATACCAGCGTGTTGACGAGATATTTGCGCGAGAAAGGTCTCGATGCCCACGAGCTTCAAACGCAGTTCGAAGGTGAATTGGGTGAGATAGGTGAGGGTGTCGTGAAGGAAGCTCATGACGATGCGACATGAAAGATTTTGCTAAACTCTTCAGTTCTCTCGATCAGACGAACAGCACCTTGAAGAAAGTGGCTGCGCTGGTCGATTATTTCGACGTGGCTTCCGAACAGGACAAGCTGTGGGCTGTGGCAATCCTCAGTTCACGGCGGCCGAAGCGGTCGGTGACGACCAAACAGCTCCGTACCTGGGCAGCGGAGCTGGGCGGTATTCCAGACTGGTTGTTCGAGGAAAGCTATTCGGTAGTCGGCGACCTGGCGGAATCCATCGCACTGATTCTGCCGGAACCGACCGCTGAATCGGATAACAGCCTGACGGAATGGATCGCGGTCATCAAGGATTTGAAAGGCCGGGAAGAGACTGAGCAACGTCGCTGCGTGGAGGCAGCTTGGGCGACGCAGACTCGGACTGAACGCTTTCTGTTTAATAAACTGATCACGGGAGGTTTTCGCATTGGGGTTTCGCAGAAGCTGATGAATCGGGCATTGAGCCAACACAGCGGAATTGACGGCGACGTCCTTGCCTATCGACTGATGGGTGATTGGACGCCCGATACGACCACCTATCAGGAACTCCTCTACAGCGATGACGACTCGGCCATAAACAGTCGACCTTATCCGTTCTATCTCGCGAATCCGCTCGACTCGGAAGCGGAGGCACTCGGCGAACCTGACCATTGGCTGGTGGAAAGAAAGTGGGATGGCATCCGGGGACAAATAATCGTCAGGCAGGATGAAGTTTTTGTATGGAGTCGCGGCGAGGAGCTGATCACTGACAGATTTCCCGAGTATCAGCCACTGGCCACTATGCTTCCGCACGGCACGGTGATCGATGGCGAGATTCTCCCTTGGAGCAACGATAAGCCGCTGCCATTCGCGCTTCTCCAAACCCGCATCGGTCGCAAGAAATTGACCAAGTCGGTGCTGGAAAAGGCTCCGGTGATTTTTATGGCGTATGACCTGCTGGAGATCGAAGGAGCCGATATTCGTAGCCGCCCGATGAGCGATAGGAGAGAAGCACTTGAAAAGCTCATCGCCAACCTTTCCCCCAACGCGATTCTTCATCTTTCGCCGGCTCTCGGAGGATTAGCATGGGATCAACTGCGCGAAGAACGCGCTCGCAGTCGCGAATTGCGCACTGAGGGCTTGATGATTAAACGCAAAGACAGCACGTATAAAATCGGCCGGAAGAAAGGAGATTGGTGGAAGTGGAAGATCGATCCGCTCACCATCGATGCCGTCATGATTTACGCCATGCGTGGTCACGGACGGCGGGCAAATCTGTATACTGACTACACGTTTGGTGTTTGGCAGGATGACGAGCTGATAACTTTCACCAAAGCCTACAGTGGGCTTACTGACGCCGAGATTCGCAAGGTGGATCATTGGGTAAAGCGCAATACCGTGGAACGATTTGGCCCCGTCCGGAGTGTTAAGCCGGAGCTCGTCATGGAGATCGCTTTTGAGGGCATCCAGAAATCGGCTCGACATAAGTCGGGCATCGCATTGAGGTTTCCGCGTATCCAACGCTGGCGGACTGACAAGCCTGCTGAAGAGGCTAATACTCTGGATGATCTAAAGGCCCTGCTTGCGACTCATGGATGAGCCGTTGGGTGTCAACTAACCGATTGTAATTCGTGTTAGATTGCTGTTGCAATCTGCATGGTAAAACATAGCAGATCGCATGAAGAATCGAGCACCGAGGCATTGAGAGCCGCCGGCGGTAACGATGGAAGTCTTTCAAAACCAGCGATGTGGTATCAGGCGGGAACGGTGGCACAGCGAGTGCGTATAGAAATGCTGATGACAAACGACAATTCTTCCCAGGACGACGCCATGAAGACTGAAACTGGTAGCGGTGGCGAGCCGCATCAACGAGCCGGATGTCCGATGGCCCACCTAACTACCAATCAGGGAACGGTGGTTTCGGATGACCAGAACACTCTGAGAGTGGGCCCACGTGGCCCTTCACTTCTTGAGGACTTCGTCCTGAGGGAGAAGATCACCCATTTCGACCACGAGCGGATACCAGAGCGGGTAGTGCACGCCCGAGGCTATGGTGCTCACGGCTATTTCAAAACGTATCGATCACATGCAGATTTGACCAAGGCAGGTTTCCTTCAGGATCCCTCTGTCGAGACGCCAGTATTTGTTCGGTTCTCAACGGTGGCCGGCAGCGAGGGTTCTCCGGATACAGCTCGTGACGTACGCGGTTTCTCGGTGAAGTTTTACACACAAGAAGGAAATTACGACCTCGTCGGTAACAACATTCCGGTATTTTTCATTCAGGATGCCATGAAATTTCCAGATCTGGTCCACAGTGTGAAGCCGGAACCCGATCGCGGTTTTCCTCAGGCGCAGTCGGCGCACGATACGTTCTGGGACTACGTGTCACTGACGCCGGAGAGCATGCACATGCTGACTTGGATCATGTCGGATCGCGCGATTCCGCGGTCGCTGCGGATGATGGAGGGCTTCGGCGTGCACACATTTCGTATGATCAACGCTAAAGGCGCAGCGAAATTTGTTAAGTTTCACTGGCGACCCGTCCTCGGAACGTTCTCGCTGATATGGGATGAGGCCCTGGTGATTTCCGGCGCGGATCCCGACTTTCATAGGCGTGACATGTGGAATTCGATCAATGCCGGTGACTTTCCGGAGTGGGAATTCTCCGTTCAAGAATTCACTGAGGAGCAGGCGGCCGATTTCGACTTTGATGTACTCGATTCGACGAAGCTGATTCCCGAGGAACTTGTGCCGCTGCGGCCCTTGGGTAAAATGGTTCTCAATCGAAACGTCGACAACTTCTTCGCGGAAACCGAGCAAGTGGCGTTCTGTCCTTCGCACGTCGTGCCGGGAATTGATTTCTCGAACGACCCGCTGCTCCAAGGGCGATTGTTCTCGTATCTCGATACGCAGCTGTCTCGTCTCGGTTCGCCGAATTTCCATCAGATTCCGGTCAACGCACCAAAGTGTCCCATGCGCAATTTTCAGAGGGGCGGCCACATGCAGATGGAGACACCTGCCGGCCAGGTAGCGAATGAACCGAACTCGCTGGATGATGGTGCTCCACGCGAGTGTAACGATGCTGGGTTTACCAGCTATCCAGCGGAAGATTCAGGTCAAAAATTGCGGGTACGCCCGGAAAGTTTTGCGGACCATTACACTCAGGCGCGGCAGTTCTATATCTCGATGACCAGCTACGAGCAAAGGCATATAGCGGGAGGATTTGCCTTCGAATTAGGGAAGTGTCAGGCTTACATCCGAAAGCGGATGTTGGGTCATCTGAACCTGATTAACGAAGATCTTGCGCAAGCGGTTGCGGTAAAGCTCGGGATGGAAGGGATGGCAGATACTATCCAGCCGGCCGTGCAACCCAGAGACGTTGAGCCGTCAAAAGCGCTGTCTCAGTACTCTGTTGCTCCTGAATCTATCAAGGGAAAGAAGATTGCCATCCTCACCAGCAATGGTGTGGGCGCTACTTTTCTCAAAAATTTGCGCAAAGCCGCCATGGATGAAGGTGCTACTGTCGCAGTGATCGCGCCTCACGCGGGACCGATAAAAGACAGTACCGGGAACGATGTCACTCCAGACGATTTTCTCGAAGGGGCACCTTCTGCGCTGTTCGACGCCGTAATCATCGCCCCAGGTGGCGATAATCAAGTGATGACGCAGATGGCTGCAGCCGTTGACTGGGTGCGCAGCGCATACTCCCATCTCAAGGTTATTGGCCACACAAAGGATGCCGCCGCGCTATTTGAAAAAGCAGGAGTCGCACTCGACGACGAAGAAGGAATCATCGACGTTAGCGGAAGCAATTTCGACGAGTTCATCTCTAAGGCCAAGCTTCATCGTATATGGGAGCGGGAAACCAAAGTCCGTTGATTATCCTGGCGAGGGATCACCGCTCTGAGCTCTTCGGCGGAGCCTCGGGCGCTTTCGAGGGTATTGCATGCCAGAGAGCGAAGCGCTACGCGAGGTCGGTGCAAAGTGCATACGGTTCGGGCAAATTGCAGGAGAAGCCGTTGTTGAATCGCCGCGACCTTAGTCTGGCAGGAAGCCGGGATCCCTTGACTACAAAGGTTTTGTGCAAGCCGGAAATAGTGGCACCCAATTTGCGTAGGAGAGATTATGAACCGGCAGTGAATGTCGTCGGCTAGGTCGGAAGTCCGACTGCGCGACCTTTGCTGATCGGTGATGAGTCCGGCACTATTAAGGACTGTAGAAAACCAAAAACAACCAAAAGAAAACACTATGAACTGGGATCAAATCGAAGGTAATTGGAAGCAATTCAAAGGCAATGTGCAGCAAAAGTGGGGAGATCTTACGGATGACGATCTCGACAAGGCAGAGGGCAAACGCAAGGAACTGGTTGGCAAACTCCAAGAGCGTTATGGCTATGAGCGTGAGCGCGCCGAAAAGGAAGTCGATGACTTCGTTGACGGCCTGGACTAGTCAACTCTGGCGTGGTTGACGCAGATAACCTGCTGACTTCCGTCAGGCGGTAGACGACGCAAAGAGTGTAGTCAGGTACAGGAAATTCTGCGCTTGCCTGCATTGTGGCGGGAGGGATAAATGGCATCCAAGGAAGTTTACCCCCCGCCACAAACTCTGCTTGAAATCCCTGCGGATCTCCGTTCGCGCAGCTTCGATGCGCCATCTCACCGCCACTTTGGCAGGAACGATATGACAGGGAATTTCGGAGCTATGAAATGAGTAGCAATCGCTCAGACAAGAGGGGGCGTGACGCTACCAGCCCTGCGAAAATTCCCGCAACGGGTTGGAAGGACATTGCGTTTAGGATCAAAGACGAGATTGGTGAGGACCAGGTTGGCTTCGCGTCGGCGGCGGTGGCGTTCTATTTATTGATGGGATTTATCCCGACGCTCGGAGCCGTCGTCTGCCTGTATGGATTTTTCGCTGACCCAGGGGAGGTCGAGAGACAGATTGCCGGTCTTGCAGGAGTTGTGCCGCCGGATGCGATGGATATTTTCGGATCTGAACTGCAGCGAATTGCCGCCAGTGATAGCAAGGCTGGCTGGGGGGCTATCATTTCTCTTCTGCTAGCGGTGTGGGGCGGATCGCAGGCGATGGATTCTCTGATCACCGCGCTCAATGTTGCCTACGACGAGGACGATCAACGGGGCTGGTTGCGTCGCAAGCTACTTGGCTTAGTGCTAACACTGGGATTTGCGTTGGCGCTGGTGATGGTGGTGGTCCTGCTGACGGCGGTTCCTATCGCGCTATCGGTGTTCAACATTCCCGAATCTGATACTTGGCTGGTCGAACTCATCAAGTGGCCTCTACTGATGTTAGTAGTTAGCGCAGGCATCGCGATGCTCTATCGCTATGCGCCTGCCCGCAGCGATGCAAAATGGAAATGGGTAACGCCCGGATCGATTCTCGCTACCGTCCTTTGGATCGTCGGCTCGGCCCTGTTTTCTTGGTATGCGTCCACTTTTGGTGATTATGCGGCGACCTACGGATCGATCGGTGGCATCGTGGTTTTGCTGATGTGGTTTTATATCACCGGTTTTGTAATCATGCTGGGCGCGGAGGTGAATGCTGAAATCGAGCACCAAACGGCGAAAGACACCACTACTGGCGCGCCTGAACCGATGGGGCAGCGTGGGGCTTACGTCGCTGACGACCTTGGTGATTCAGCGGATAAAAGTTGACTGCCACTTATCATCGGCGCTGAGTGTGGATTGACGGAGTTTGGCGCGGCGGGCAAATAAGGGGAATAAAGTAGTCCCGGTTTCCTGGAGATTCCGACCGATGGCTAATCCATTGAATTAAAACCGGGAAGTTTGATAAGCGGCTACAACTGGACTGAGAACAAATGAAGTGGGTAGCTCCGATTTGTAAGATTGGCCTCACTGCAAGATGCGTGGTTCTAGGGATCATTGGAGGATTTCTGATCGTCGCATCCTATCAAGCGGAGCCAGGTAAAGTTCGTGGCGTCGGCGAGGCGATGAGGATCTTGCAGGAACCGGCATACGGCTCATCGCGGCCGGCTTTCGGCGGATCGAACCGACGTGATTTGCGAACTGGACTCTAACACTAACATTTCAATCCATGGCCGCCCAAGCTATCAACAATCTGAAAACCGTAGCCCGGAGCTTGGGTGGCATGTTTTTCGTTCCGGCGGCCCTGGCCTTGGTCTGTGCTCTGGTGGGTTTTAGTTTCGGTGAGGTGACATCCGGACTGCTGTTTGCCGGCGTGGCGGTCGGATGCAGCGGAGTTGGTTGTGCTTTGTTCATTCCTTTCAAAGATTGCGAAGATTTGACGATCCACGGTTCCTTTGCGACTGCCGCTGCTGCGTGGTTGCTGTTTTCCCTCTGCGCTGCGATTCCATTTCTGGTTTGGAACTGGACCGGGGAGGCTCCCGGCGAGTTTGACCGCTGGGATAATTGCGTTTTCGAAGGCACTTCGGCGGCGACTAGCGCAGGGCTGACAATCATCGAGGACACGGCGGCATTGCCTCACGCTTTTCAGCTTTGGCGTTCGCTGTGTCAGTGGATTGGCGGACTTGGAGTGGTGGTTCTCGTCTTAACGATGTTTGACATCGATGGTGAAGGAACGCTGCTCCGCGGAGTCCGGCGGCATAAACGAATCAACAACGATGTGTCCTCCACGATCAGCGTTGTATGGAAAGTGCATGGCACCATCACCGCCGCATTTATTCTACTGTTTGGTTTATTCGGTATGCCTTGGTGGGAGGCGATTAATCATGGACTCAGCGCGATAAGCACTGGTGGATTTACGATGAATGGTAGTGGCATTGGGGCGTATTCCAGGACGCTACAAGTGCTGGTGATGCTCGCCATGATTGCCGGGGCGATCTCCTATTTTTCCCACTACACAGCGATCTTCAAGAGGCAGCCCAAGGCGTGGTTTGCGTCACCAGCCCACTGGGCTTTTTACACGACCCTCCTCGTGGGGGCGGGAGCGATTCTCGTTCTTGCTGATGGAACACCGCTTTTCGAACTTGGCTTTCTCTGGGTATCCGCGCTGACCACCTGTGGCTTCAGTCTCAGTGATCCCGGAGAAGTGGCGGGTAGCATTCAACTGGCTCTAGTCGGTGCGATGACCGTGGGGGGCATGGCCGGCTCAACAGCGGGCGGCGTCAAATTCTCCCGAATCATCGCCCTCGGTCGCCACCTCTTCGGCGTGATTGGCACCTTTCTCGCTCGAGGTGACGCTGCAAAAATGGAGAAGCTGGAAGAAGCGATGCAATCGGACCTCGATCTCGACTTTGAAACGCGCATGGCGTTTGCCATTTCCGGGCTGTGGATAGTGGCTACCTGGATCGGCGTGTTCGCGCTGATGTTCGTCTACAAAGACTGGGGCGGAGCACCGATTAAATGCCTTTTCGAGGCGATGTCCGCGCTCGGCTGTGTGGGTCTTAGCGCCGGAGTCACCTCCGCAGATCTCGATACCATGCCGAAGCTGGTGCTGTGCACATTGATGTGGGCGGGAAGGATAGAAATCCTGCCAGTGGTGATGTTAATAGCGCTTTGCTTTCCTCGTGGGACTCGATCGGGTGGCGACGCATGATCTCCAGTTGAGACAGCAAACGGTGCTCAGCGGGCGAATAGCGGGCTCGGCAAAACGTCAGCTTGTATAGCAATCGAAACCCGTTCTTGTGGTTCGATACGTGGGGTTAGCCGAGATATTCGATTGGTCCGTTTTCAGGGGTCCGACCAATAAAACAGGGATCCGGACGAACCGAATTATCGCGCTACTTTTTGTCTGGAACGAGACATGATTTCTCGGCGTCGCATCCAACTGGCACGGCTGTTCGTATTTGGCAACATGATTGCCTCCGTGGACCCGGCCACTTACCTGACACATCAATTTCCGCCGGCGAATAATTTGTGCTTTGCTCACGTGGGCGATCCGGTAGGAATCGATACATTGGTTTTAAATTCGAATCGAAAATTCAGTGCCTGACACGTTCGACAAAGACAATCCGTTGGTTTTCAGCAGCGACGAAAAGCCCGGCTTTTCCCGTAGGCGATGCGGGCGCGGCTTCTCTTATCTCGATACAACCGGCGATCGCATCGGCGATCGTGCGGTGATCGATCGAATACAGTCGCTGGCGATTCCGCCAGCCTACGAGGGGGTATGGATTTGCCCGCTCGACTTGGGGCATTTACAGGCGACGGGGCGGGATCAAAGGGAGCGTAAGCAATATCGATATCACCGAGAGTGGATCAAGCAGCGCAACGAAACCAAGTTTTCGCAGTTGCACGAATTCGCGCGCTTGCTGCCGCGCATCCGGCGGCGCGTGCAGACGGATCTG
>JBBKXR010000171.1:0-5056 GCA_037969585.1 Verrucomicrobiales bacterium | reverse complement strand
GCGAAGATCGTGCTCAGCGTGGGTGCGGCGGATACAGTCGGCGGCAACGGCTTTCAATTCAGCGGTACCTTTACCCTTGAGGTCAACACGACGGGCGCACAGGTGGACACCATCAATGGCGTCACCGTCAATCTCGTCGCGGGCCCCTACGCTCGCATTTCTCTGACCAATGCACGGCTGACTCTGCTGCCGGTGTTTGGCAATGCCACCTCGATGAGCATCGAGGGGGGATTTATTTTGCAAGTCGAAGCCACCGGAGTATCGGTCGGCGGAACCGGGTTTCTGGTAGTAAAATCGGCCGGCACGACCTTGCTGTCACTGGGCGTCACCAATGCATTCAACATTACCGCGCAAGGCTTTGCAGGCCGGGTGAGCCTGAGCACGGCGGGGGCCACAACGGGCGACAGCAACTTTAACTTCACCGGCACCTTCACTCTGGAGGTCAACACCACCAACCTCGAGCAGGTGCTGCTGGTTGGCGATCCCCTGGAGGCAGGCATTTTTGCGCGCATCAAGATCACCGGCGCTGCCCTGACGTTTCTGGCCGCTGGCACTAACAGCCTGAGCCTCAACGGTAGCTTTGTTCTTCAGGTAGGCACCGCCGGGCTCGCCGTTTCGGCGGTCGGCTCGGTCAATGCCAACGTCGATGGAGTTTCGGTGCTCTCGCTCGACGCAAGCGGTGCCCTGCTGATCAACGGGTCCGGAATCGCCGCTAAGGTTTCTCTCACCTTCGGCGTCGGCAGCGCGACCAACGGAGCCGGCTACGAGTTCACCGGCACGTTCACACTGGAGGTCAATACCACCGACAAGGCGGTGACCAATATCAACAACGTTGCCGTCAATCTGGCCAAGGGGGTTTACGCGCGCCTGGCGGTGACGGCGGCCAGCCTCAAGTTTGTTCCCACCGCTGGCGTGACTGGTGCCAGCCTGAGCTTGGACGGCTCGTTTGTGCTGCAAGTCGGCGCGCAGGGACTGGGAGTTTCCGCGACGGGGACGGTGAGTGCGAAGATCGGCTCCACAACGTTGATCTCGTTGAGCGCCAGCGGCGCCTTGCTGATCGGGCAGACCGGCATCGCCGGCAAGGTTACCCTGACGGTCGATGGTGGCGCTCAAACCAGCGGAAGCGGATTCGTCTTCAGTGGCACTTTCACGCTGGAGGTCAACACTACCGGCAGTGCGGTCAATGCCATTAATGGGGTGACGGTGTCGTTGCCGGCGGGGCCCTACGCTCGCATTGCCGTGACCAACGCAACTCTGCAGGTCAGAGTGGGAGGCCAGAGCGCTTTCCGCTTCGTCGGCAGCTTCGAATTGATCATCGAGACCGGTCAGATCCGCATCGCGGCGGATGCGACGCTCGAACTCGCGCTCAACGGCACAAAGATCTTCGGCTTCTCGGTCGTGGGCGACATGATCCTTTCCGACTCCGGCGATGTCGCTGCTGCGATCGATGTCACACTATCGAGTCCGATGCCGGGCAATTTGGGCATTTCGCTGGCCGTCGTTTTCCACCTGCAGTTTAACACCAGCGGATCGGACGTCAGCGTCGGGTTGGTGATCGTCAAACCGGGCTTCAAGGTGATCGGCACCGGGGAGCTGCGCCTGCTCGATCCAATCACCGGATCCACGGCGCTGAGCCTACATGGAACCTTCACCATCACCTTCGCGACCGACAAATTTACGGTCTACATCGATGCCACGACATCAATTTTTGGACTCGAGATGGGCGTGGTAGGCTTCGCCGGTCTCTACTACGACGCCAATCCGGGACTCGCGTTCAGCCTGCAGATGACCGTGGGCGGCAGCGCAACCGGCCAGCTCAGGCCACTTGGCAACGACGACTTTGTCATCCAGGGCAGCTTCCGGATCGCCATCAATACCAGCGCCGTCTCACGGGCCGAGAACGGCGTGGCGATAGCCGCGGAATCATTCCGGATCGGAGTTTCCGATGTCGAGGTCAACCTGTTTGGCCTCGTGCTGGGCGGCTCCCTGGAACTTGCCGTTTCGTCCGCCGGCGTCAGCATTCCGAACTTCAATCTGCAGCTCGATTTCTTCGGAGTGGTGGAGCTGGGAGTTTCCGGATATTTCAACGCCAACAAAACGTTCCTGTTCAAAGCTTCCGCCTCGGTGACCTTCTTGAATCCGGATGTCTTCGGATTCACCGGTGCGGTGTCGGTCTCGTTCAGCAATGCCGGATTCAGCGGCAGCATCAGTGCCACCTTCGGCGCCTTCGGCATCAAGGTAGGCGGCTTCGGAACCTTCCGAATCGAGGCAGGCTTCGTGAAGATCACGGTCGGTATCTCATTGCTGATCACGCCCTCATTCCACGTCTACATTCCGATGCCCTGGCCGTTCGACGACATCAGCTTCACGGTGCCGGCGTTGATCATTTCCGGGGACTGGGACTATACCTTCGGCAAGCTAACGACGGTGACCACTCCTCCTCCGCCGCCACCACTGGCGATCCCAACAGGAACGGCCAATGAGATCAGGTTGAATCTCAGCACGGCGCAAGTTGACGAGAGCTTCTCGCTCAGCGTCGCCGGTCCTGGCTCCATTACCGGCCAGAAGATCAAGATCATCGGCAATGGATTGACGCAGACATTTGATAACGTCACCCGGATCGTCGCCAATCCCGGCACCGGCAACACCTTCATCGGTATCGACAGTGCGATCACCGCTACCGTAGTGATCACATCGAGTGGAGGCGAAAACCACTACATCCTCGGTGGCGGACTCTCTACCGTCTACGGAGGCAGCGACTACGACTGGGTCGATGCGGGCATTGGCGGAGGAACCTTCTTCGCAGGTGCCGGCAACAGCAAGGTGGTCGACAACTACGGCAACTTCAAGATCGAGGCTCCCGGCTATCAGAACTATGTCATCAGTGACACCAGCATTCGTTACTGGAACAACGGCGAGGCTGATAAGACGATCACGTTGGAGTCTTCTCAGCTCGGACTGGATGTCAACGAGGCCACAGGAACGGTCTCGATCTCGGCTCTGCCGGGCGAGCGCCTGATCGGAGTGGCATTGAAGCAGGGCACGATGAACGTGCGACTTGCGTCTACCGACTACAGTTATGCGGTCGGGGGACGAAGCATCAGCTTGAATAAGGCGGCGCTGGCAGGAAAAGGCTTCGATTTCAATCAGGCAATCACGGCGGATGTTTTCAAGCGGAAGCCGGGAGTCGCCTCGGTGAAGCTGGCAGGTGCCACCGATGCGACCTACACTGTTTCGCCGGACTGGAGCAAGACGCTGGAATTGGTCGGTAATGGCGGCGCAAGCACAGTGGTGGCGAGCACGCCGAACAGCTTCGTGCTGGCGGACGTCGACGCGACCCATGCCACTCTGACGTCTGGTTCGGGTGTAGTGATCAGCATGGAAAACATTCGTCTCGTCAAGCTGTCCGGGGATCAGGGGACCAGCGCCAACAACACCTTTACAATTTCCGCCTGGGGTCGCGGTGGTGAGATCAATGGCTTTGGCGGAACCGACACGGTGGTCGCCGTCAACGATGCCGACTTTGTGCTCAGCAATACCGGGCTCAGCCGCAACGGCACGGGTGTTTCAGGGACCTTCGTTTTATCTTCCGTCGAATCGGCCAACCTGACCGGCGGCGTCAGTGACAATAGCTTCACTCTGAACGGCTGGTCGGGAACGGCAACGCTTGAGGGCTTGGGCGGTTCGGACAGCTACATCGTGACGGCAGCGGGATCCGGGGCCGGTCGGGTGACGATCACCGATGCTTCCGGTGCGAACGACACCCTGACCGTGAACGGCACCGACTCCGCGAACGTCATCGTCGTCAACGGCACTCAAGTCACGGTCGGTGCTGAGACCATCAGTTTCGCCGGGGTGGAGCGTCTCTCGGTCGACGGTCGTGGCGGCAATGACAGCATCACACTCAACAGCATCTCCATCCCAACCATCCTCTCCGGTGGTGATAATGCCGATACGTTTACGATCCATGCGAACACGTCTGGCCTGACGATCAATGGCGATGGCGGTGCCGACACGATCACGATCAATGCTTCGACCGCAGGGCTGACGATTAACGGCGGCACTGGCAACGATTCGATCAATCTTCACGACGCTACGGCGACTACCATCATCAACGGTGGCGACAACGACGACACGATCATCGTCGACGCGCACTCTGCGATGCTCACGATCAACGGTGATGGCGGAGCGGACACGATCACGATTGTCAGCTCTGCCGCCACCTTTGCGATCGATGGCGGGGCGGACGATGATACGATCAACATTCGGGCGGCGTCTATGGATTCCACAATTGCTACCGGAACCGGCAGCAACACGGTAATTATCGGCAGCACAGATCTGCCCACTGCCGGCAATGTAAACGCCATCCTCGGCAATCTCTCGATCACCGGCGGCGGAACGGACACGGTCCGGGTCAACGACAGTGGCGAGACCGCGGAGAGTTCGTTGATCCTGACCGCCGCGCGCCTGACCGGTCTCGGCCTGGGCGGCTTTGAACTGGTCAGTGGGGCCTCTGCCAAGGGTATCGACTACACGGGGATCGATTCGCTGATCATCGCTGCCGGAGCAGGGCTTCACCAGGCGAACGTTCGCAGCACGAATGTGGACACCACGACTACCATTCAGACTCGCGGCACTGGCACTACTTACTTCGTGAGCAGTGCCGACACTGGTATCGGAGGTGACGTCAATGCAATCGCCGGCAAACTGGTGATCGATGCCCGGGGAGCGGACGACATTGTTAATGTCGACGACGTTGGCGATGCCAATCCAAACTCAGGGATTCTCTCCCACAACCGTCTTACCGGGCTGGGCATGGGCGCTGCGAACAGGGGCATCGAGTATTCGGGGGTCGAGACCCTCAACGTCAACCTCGGCACCGGCGGTAACACTTTCAACATCACTGGAAGCCATGCCGGCACCACTGTGGTAAACACCGGCGCGGGCGGTAGCGGGGTCGTGAACCAGGTTTACGTCGGCAGTGCAACAGGTGCCGATTGGCCGGTCGCGAGCCTGGAAAGGATCGCCGGCGATCTCACCATCAATGGTCAAGCCG